>CACZRJ010000238.1 GCA_902783535.1 uncultured Ruminococcus sp.
CACGCGCCGGCGCTGCCGGACACGCCTTTCTGACGTCCCGGGACCCGTTTTTGCGGCTGATCCGGCCATTGATTGTGCACAGTACACAAAAAACGTTTGAAATGTTTGTACTAGATAGTATAGATTGCAAGTAGACTGGAAAAAAAGATTATGGTATAATCACTTAAAATTTCTAGCAGAGGCATGATTTTGCCCTTTTTGAAGTCGATTATGGGCAAAAACGGGGTCCGAAAAGCCCGCCAGATGCCGGAAATCCCAAAAAAAACTTGACAAAAAAAGAAAAACAGTATATATTGTTAAAAACAAAAAAACAAAAATATATCATAGGAGGATGTTTCTTACATGAAAAACTTCTTGAAAGTTTTGTGTATCGTTCTCGCAGTGAGCGTCCTGTTCGGACTCGCTGCCTGCAACCCGTCCACTCCTTCCAACGAATCTTCCGCTCCTGCCACCGAGTCCAATGACGCTTCTGCTGACGCGTCCCAGGATGAGAGCGCAGCTGTTTCCGAAGATCCGGGTGCAGACCTTGTTGATATCGACGCGCTTGCTGCTGCTGTCAACGTCGACGAACTGCTGCCCACCGAAGGCGACGACATTGCTGATGTCGACGAATACACAATCAATTCCCGTGAAGCCTACAAGGCTGTTCTCGACGAGTTCTACCGCTACTACCAGGTCGCTCTCGCTGAGAACGAAACCAATCTTCGTTACGTGAAGATGGCTGTTGCCGAAGCGAAGCTTATGGAAGCCTGCGTCATGGTTCCGACGACCACGCAGGGCGGTAACTACGCGATCGGCAGAGTTGCTCCTTACACCGTCACCAACGTGATGTGGGGCAACGACAGCGACCGTTTCCATCAGGTCCTGGTTTCGACCGAACTGATGAAACCGGAAGATCGTAACGAGATCAAAGCGAAATGGGGCGAACTGAAGGGCACCGGCGAATTCGAGGCCTGGGCGAAGAAATTCCTGGCTGACAAAGGTTATACCCTGAAAGACACCTATTCCATCGGCTACTCTTCCGACCCTCAGACCTGGGACGCGCTTGCGACTTCCCGTGCTGCTGACAGCGAAGCGATTGTCAACACCTATGACGGTCTCGTAGAGTACAACATCGAAGGCATCCTGTCTCCCGCTCTTGCGGAGTCCTGGACGATCTCCGACGATGGTCTGACCTATACGTTCAAGATCCGCAGCGGCGCTGTCTGGACCGACGTACAGGGAAGAAAAGTTGATGACGTCAAGGCTCAGGACTGGGTCGACGGCATCCATCACCTGCTCGACGCGGCTGGCGGCCTTGAGTCCCTGATCGCCGGCAAGGTTGCAGGCGTTGCAAAGTACCTCGAAGGCACCGGCAGCTTCGATGATGTCGGAGTCAAAGCTCCCGACGCGAGCACGCTCGTGATCACTCTGGAAGCTCCCTGCTCCTACTTCATGACGATGCTCACCTACAACATTTTCGCTCCGATGAGCCGCACTTTCTTCGAATCCAAAGGCGGCAAATTCGGCGACGAATATGATCCGAAGGCTGATACCTATCTCTACGGAACCAGCCCCGAGAACATCGCTTACTGCGGCCCGTACCTTGTTGCCAACGCGACTGAAAAGAACACCATCGTGTTCAAAGCGAACGACAGCTACTGGAACAAAGACAACATCAACATCAAGACCATCAACTGGTATTTCAATGACGGCTCCGACGCTCTGAAGGCCTACAACGACATGAAGGCCGGCGTCGTCGACGCTGCAGGTCTGAACGCTTCCGCTCTCGAGCAGGCGAAGATCGACGGTCTGTATGATGAATATCATTATCTGACCGGTACCAACGCGACCTCCTTCATGGGCTTCCTGAACGTCAACCGCGCTCGCTTCACCAACATCGACGCCGGCGCAGGCAACGATTCTCCGAAGACCGACGATCAGAAAGAAGCCACCAAGAAGGCGATGCTGAACGAACATTTCCGCAGAGCTTTCTGCATGGCGTTCGACCGCGCAACTTACAATGCGCAGTCCACCGGCGAAGAACTCAAATATGTCGCCCTCAGAAACAGCTATACGCCCGGCACCTTTGCGATGCTCGACAAAGAAGTCACCGTCAAGCTCGCCGGCAAGGAAGTCACCTATCCCGTCGGAACTTACTACGGCAAGATCATGCAGGATCAGATCGACGCTGACGGCGTCAAGATCAAAGTCTGGGATCCGACCGCTGACGACGGCGTCGGCTCCAGCGACGGATTCGACGGCTGGTACAATGCTGCCAATGCCGCTGAAGAAATGGCGAAAGCTGTTGAAGAACTCAAAGCTGACGGTCTCGACATTTCCGCCGAGAACCCGATCTACATCGACTACTGCCTCTATGACGCTTCCACCAGATGGCTCAACCAGGGCAACGTCCTTAAGAAGGCCATCGAAGAAGCGCTCGGAAAAGCTGTTATCGTCAACCTGAACTCTGTCACCCAGGAACAGTTCTACTATGCCGGCTACTACACCGAGTACGGCAACGAAGCCAACTACGACTTCTACGATCTGTCCGGTTGGGGTCCTGACTGGGGCGATCCGTCCACGTATCTCGACACGTTCCTTCCGGAATTCGACGGATACATGGCGAAATGCATCGGTGTGTATTAATCGTTTTCTGAATCAACAGATAACATATTCACTCTCACGCTCATGAAACCATTGTCGTGATGACAATCGTCTCTTAACGGTTAAGTGATTTGCAGGAGGATGAGAATATCACGCTCATCCTCCTATTCTCTATAAATAGATAGGTGTGATGTTATGGCAAAATACGCATTGAATCGTGTGCTTCGAGGGGTGCTTTCCATCATCATAGTCGTAACCATTGTAATGGTGCTGATCTATTCACTTCTGGACCGTAACCTGATTTTCGCGTCTGACGGAAAATATTCGAAGGTACATAATAACGATAAAGAAGTGTATAAGTATCAGCGTTGGGAGGAGTTCGGCTATGTGGATTACGTGCCGTTCGCCGATTATCTCCAGGAACTGAACATGAAGGGCGAGATCGATATGGACACTCGTCTTGAAGCTGCGAAGATAGGCCGGAAAGAAACGGCCGACAGTGAACTGACGAAGCAGTATGTTCAGAAATTCACGGAGTATTACGAATCCCAGGGTTATACGGTTAAGCGGCTTCCCGCAAAGATGATGTCCGCCAAGAAAGTGGCGGACGGCGGAAAGCAGCAGCTTTTTGCATATCGGGACAAGCCTCTGATCTCCCGCCTGTGGACTTATTTCACTTCGATCATTAGCGTCGACCGGCTCAGCTTCGCCGAGGAGGAGATCGAAGACAGGGGAATCAAGTTTACGCTGCACGATCCGGTATACGGCGGAGACAAATTCGCTCCGGCGATCATCGGAAACGGAACGCGCTTCAAATATCTGCTTTATACGGATTCCGAGTTTCCTTTCATTCATCAGAATCTGATCAGCATTTCGCTCGGAAAATCTTATTCCGTCCGGCAGGGCATCGACGTCTTCGACACCATGTTCGATCCTCAGGGCTCTTACAAGTACACGCTGACGACGTTTCCTACCGGCCTGACCGAAGAAAGCGCCGACAACCTTCACAGCGCATCCTACGTCCCGGGTTCTATCGAGAGCGGGACGGCGGTCGTCAAGGACCGCTTTAACGACAACTACACTTCGGTCATCAACAACAAGAACGCGAAGTCCAAAGTCGGATTCTCGTTCACGATCGGCATCATCGCTTCTTTCTTCTCCTATCTGTTCGGCGTTCCGATCGGCGTGATCATGGCCAGAAAGAAAGACAAGCTTGTCGACAAGATCGGCACCGTCTACATCATCTTCATCATCGCCGTTCCGTCCCTTGCTTACATCTTCCTGTTCAAGGCGATCGGAGGCGCGATAGGGCTGCCGACGACGTTCGATATGGAAAATATGAGCTGGCTGATGTATGTGCTCCCGATCGTTTCGCTCGCGTTGCCTTCCATCGCGGGACTGATGAAATGGATCCGGAGATACATGATCGATCAGATGAACTCGGACTACGTTAAGTTCGCCCGTTCCGGAGGTCTGTCCGAACGGGAGATCTTCAGCAAGCACATCCTGAAGAATGCCGCCATCCCGATCATCCACGGCATTCCCGGAACCATTCTCGGCGCGATGACCGGCGCGATCGTTACGGAACGCGTTTACGTCGTTCCCGGCGCCGGCAACCTGCTGACGGAAGCGATCAACCGCTACGACAACGGCGTCATCGTCGGCGTGACGATCTTCTACGCGATCCTGTCGGTTCTCTCGATCATCATGGGCGACATTCTGATGGCGATCTTCGATCCGAGAATTTCGTTTACGAATAAAGCGAGGTGAGTGATTTGAAACAGGAACTTGTAAACCTCGAAGAACTGAATATGCCGGAAGAGGAGCTGTTTTCGCGTTACGATCACGACAGCCTTGAATCCGAAAAGATCACCGCGCCCCGTTATTCCTACTGGCATTCCGTTTTCCGCGTCTTTTTCCGGAAAAAGATCAATATCGTGATCCTCGGACTGCTTCTGCTCGTCATCCTGTTCGCGTATATCTATCCGCTGATCGCGAATTACGATCAGTTCGCGTACATCATGCTGCCGGGCTCCAAGCATCTGACGCCGGCCAAGGCGTTCGCTTTCCACCAGGACGAGATCAACAACAGCTGGATCGAAGGCATCCACTGGATCCTCGGCGCTGGCCAGTCGGGCGAATCGACGTTCGACGCGATCTGGTTCGGGTCCCGGATTTCCATTTCGCTCGCGTTTATCTGTGCGCTGATCAACATGACGATCGGCGTTCTGATCGGCGCCATCTGGGGCTTCTCCAAGACGGTCGACATCGTCATGACGGAAGTCTACAACATCATTGGAAACGTCCCGTACATTCTGTTCATTTCCGTCATGGTCCTGATCTTCAGCCCGACCTTCTGGACGATGGTCTTCGCTATGACCGTCACCGGCTGGCTCGGCATCGCCTACTTCATCCGAACGCAGATCATCATCATCCGCGACCGCGAATACAACCTGGCGTCCAAATGCCTCGGCACGTCCACGCCAAAGATCGCGGTCAAGAATCTGCTGCCTTTCATGACGTCCGTCATCGTGACGCTGGTCGCGACGGAGATCCCGTTATACATCGGCTCCGAAGTCTTCCTGTCCTACATCGGCATGGGTATGGCGGACCGTTCGCTCGGCAAACTGATCTACGAGGCTGAGAACGCAATGCTGACGCCGGGCTGGCAGTTCGAATTCTGGTCACCCGTCGCCATCGCTTCCATCATCGCCGTCGTCCTGTATGTCGTCGGTCAGAATCTCGGCGACGCTTCCGATCCTCGGACGCATATGTGAGAGGAGGATCGATATGGCTAATCAGGAAAACAGAAAAGTCCTTCTTTCCGTAAAAGATCTGGTCGTGAAATTCCACGTCCGCGGCAGGATCCTGACCGCGATCCGCGGAATCTCGCTGGACGTTTACGAAAACGAGTCGATCGCCATCGTCGGCGAATCCGGCTCCGGAAAATCCGTTTTCACAAAAACGTTCGCCGGAATGCTGGATCAGAACGGCTTCATCGATCAGGGAAAGATCATCTTTGACGACGAAGACCTTTCGAAGACCAGCTGCACGCTGAATTCTTCCGCGAAACAGATGATCCGCCACAACAAAAAGAAACTCGACGAATACTCCAGACTCGAAGCCGGCGCCTCCATCTACCGCGAACTCGAAGCCGCGAAAGACGAAATGCGCGCGAAAATGAGCATTTCCGCCGAAGAAGAAGCGAAATTCGACGAGGAGATCAAAGCGCTCACGTTCGACCGGACCGAAGCGTACAACCTCCGCAAGACGCTTGACGCGTCTCTCGAAAAGGAACGCTACAAGGCCGTCGGCCGCGAGATCGAGGAGTACGACGCGAAGATCAAAGCTGTTCAGGCAAGAAAAGAGCAGGTGATCAAGTCGCACCGCGAAGCCGCGAAAAACGACACCGCGACGATCGAAAAGTACAATCAGAAGATCGCCGAGCTGCAGTCGAGATACGACCAGGCGATCCAGGCCGAGCCGACCGAGGCGCAGAAGGCGAGAAACGACGTTCTCGCGAAGGAGATCCATCTCTCGATCGCCCGCTATCCCTATTACAGCAGGGTCAAGTTTCAGCGCGGCCTTCTGAAAGACTTCCGCGAGGCGATGCGTCAGGGTCTCGACATTTCCGACGATGAAGTCAGAAACTCCATTTTCGACAAGACCGCGTTCCGCGTCCGTCTCGAAGAGGAGACCGAGACTTCTCTGTCCGGCAAATGCATCAACAACCTCGCGAATATCCATTATTACAAAGACTGGGGACTCATCCGCGGCGGCAAGATCGCTACGGTCTTCCAGGATCCGATGACTTCTCTGAACCCGATCATTCCGATCGGCAAGCAGATCACCTCCATCATTCTGAAGCACCAGAAGTGCTCGGAAGCGGAGGCGAGAAAGCGCGCCATGGTCATGATGAAGAAAGTCGGCATCCCGAACGCCGAAAAGCGTTTCGACGACTACCCGTTCCAGTATTCCGGCGGTATGAGACAGAGGATCGTCATCGCGATCGCGCTGTCCTGCCAGCCGAAGATCCTCATCTGCGACGAGCCGACCACCGCGCTGGACGTGACCATCCAGGCGCAGATCCTGCGGCTGCTGAAAGACCTTCAGAAGGAATTCAACTTCACGATCGTCTTCATCACGCACGACCTCGGCGTCGTCGCGAACATCGCGGACCGCGTCGCCGTGCTCTATGCAGGCGAACTGATCGAACTGGGAACGGTCGAAGACGTCTTCTACGACCCCCGTCATCCGTACACCTGGGCTTTGATGTCCTCGCTTCCTCAGCTTGCGCAGAGGAATACGAAGCTGTATTCCATCACGGGCACGCCTCCGTCGCTGTACAACAAGATCGTCGGCGATCCGTTCGCGCCCCGCAACCCGTACTGTCTGAAGATCGATACGATCATCGAGCCTCCGATGTTCCAGATTTCCGAAACGCATTCCGCCAAGACCTGGCTGCTTGACCCGCGCGCTCCGAAGATGGAAAAGCCTGAAGCCATTCAGGGCATCCACGAGAAGCTGGTCAATGCGTTCAACATTTAAGGAAGGGGGAGTCGGATAAATGAAAAAGAGCAATTACAAACTGTCTCCGACAGCGGCCCACCTTCCCGAGCACGGTCCCATCGAAGATGGAAAAGAAGTCCTTCTTTCCCTTCGCAACGTCGACATCACATTCGGCAAGGGACCCACGCTGAACCGTGCCGTCAAGGACGCGTCCTTTGACATTTACAAAGGCGAAACGTTCTCGCTGGTCGGCGAATCCGGTTCCGGAAAAACCACCATCGGACGCGCGGTCATCCGCGTGAATCCGTGCGCGAACGGCGAGATCCTTTACAAGGGCGTCCGTATTTCCGGAAAGATCCCGCATTCCCTGGACAGGGAAGTCATCCGGAACATCCAGATGATTTTCCAGGACCCCGCGGCCTCTCTGAACGAGCGCGCCACCGTCGACTACATCATTTCCGAAGGTCTTTACAATTTCCATCTCTTCGAAAATGAGGCCGACCGCGTCGCGAAAGTCGAGAAGATGATCGAAGAAGTCGGTCTGCTTCCCGAACACCTGACCCGTTATCCGCACGAATTCTCCGGCGGTCAGCGTCAGCGTATCGGCGTCGCGCGCGCTATGGTCATGGAGCCCGAACTCGTCGTCGCCGACGAACCGATCTCGGCTCTGGACGTGTCCATCCGCGCCCAGGTCCTGAACCTTTTGAAGAAGTTCCAGGCGGAAAGAAATGTCACCTATCTGTTCATCGCGCACGACCTTTCCATCGTCCGTTTCATTTCGGACCGCGTCGGCGTCATCTACAAGGGCGACATCGTCGAGGTCGCCAAGACGGAGGAACTCTTTGATTTCCCGCTGCATCCGTATACGCGTTCGCTGATCTCCGCGATCCCGATCCCGGATCCGAGGCTGGAGAAGAACAAGCTTCTGTTCACCTACGATCCGTCCGTCCACGACTACAGCACCGAGAAACCCAAGCTTGTGGACATCGGTCACGAGCATTTCGTATTCGGCACCGAGAAGGAGATCGAGGAATACAGGCGAATCCGCGAATCCGGTGAAAAGGTCAAGTCCATCACCATCCTCGAACCGGGCGATCCGAGACTGGAAGCGCAGCACGCGGACGAATTCCGCGAAGACGAGATCATCGACCAGCCCGTGCACGATACGGGAAGTCTGCTCTATTCTTTGCTGTCCTTCCTGCTTCCGATCATCGGACTGCCGGCGGCATTCATTTTCAAGGCGAAGAAGTATTACAAAAACTACCGCGCATGCAAAAAAGGCGCTCTGATCTCTCTCGGGATCATCGGCGCGCTGATTGCGATCTATCTGCTCGCTCTGCTGCTCACCGTCCTTCGGTAACAGGAAGGACCGCCTGAGCGGACAGCGCAGATCATTCAGGAGAAGATATGAGCCGATATGCAAGGGACAAGTCGGGCGATCACCCGCGTCCCGTCAAGCAGGTCGAAGTATCCTCCGATCACCTTGTGCTTCGCATCGTCCTGTTTATCGCGGCCGTGGCCATTGCCGCGGTCGCGATTACTTTCGGAATCCGCGAACTGTCGAAAGCGGACGACGGATGGCAGGCGATGGAAGTCACGGGCAGGGAAAACATCGCCCATTGCGGCGACGAGTTCATCTGTCTTTACAAGGTGCCGGTCGGCATGCTTTCGTCCGAATGGAGAAAAATCAAAGAGGTCTACAGCGACGCCTGCGTCGCGGGCTACAACCTGTTCGACGCGTATGATACGCACGGGATCCACAATCTCGCGTACGTCAACCAGCACCCCGGAGAGACGGTGAAAGTTCATCCCGCGCTCTACAGGGCATTGCGGTCGATGGAATCGTCCGGCAGCCGCGCGCTGTATCTCGGACTCGCGTACGACCTGTACGGGGATCTCTTTTACGCGGCGAACGACGACGAGGCGAAAGCCTGCGATCCGCTGTCGGACCCGGAAACGAAGAAAACGCTCGAAAAGATCATTTCTTTCGTCAGCGGTTCCGCCGTTCAGCTGTCGTTCCCGGACGGGGAGTCCGTCTGCCTGACGGTCAGCGAGCCGTACGCCGCATTCGCGAAATCCATTTCCTGCAACGCGTATCTGGACTTTTTCTGGATGAAGAACGCGTTTCTCGCCGATTTCATCGCGGACGAACTCACGTCGGCCGGATATACGTCGGCAGTCATTTCGAGTTTTGACGGATATATGCGCAACCTGTACGGAGAGGAAGACTTCTCCGTGAACCTGTTCGAAAAGATCGGAAAAAGCATCTACCGCGCCTGCGAAGCCTCATACAAAGCGAAAACGGCCATCGTTCAGTACCGCGGCTTCCCGTACAACGAGCAGGACGTCGACCGGTTCCGCGATATGCCCGACGGGTCCGTCCGTCACTCCTGTCTCGATCCGGCGGACGGCGTCTGCAAAGCCTGTCTGTCCGAAGCGATCTTTTTCTCCGAAAGCAAAAGCTGCGCCGATCTGCTGATCGCGACCATGCGGTGGTATATTTCGGAACAGCCGGATCTGAACGCTCTGCAGGTGCTTTGCGGCAGAGACCAGGACATCCGCTACCTGTATTCCATGGACGGAAAGATCCATACGAACCATCCAGGATTGAAGATCGGAAGCCTGTTCTCAAACGGCGAAATCAGTTTTCAGGTCGCGCAGGACGGCTGAATTCAAAAAACCGAAAAAGCGGCATTCGCCCGGTGGTGACCGGAGCGGCTGCCGCTCTTTCATGCTTTTCGAAATATTATGAACGGATGTTCAATAACAGAAAGCGGTCCGTGTCCTTGTCAGAAATGCTTTTCGCAGGCTTCGAACAGCCCGAGAAGGTATGTTGCGCCGAGCGCTCTGTCGTAGAGCCCGTAGCCCGGCTTTCCCGTTTCTCCCCAGATCATCCGCCCGTGATCCGGGCGGACGTAGCCGTCGTATTTTTCTTCCGCGAGCGCTCTGACGATCCCGTACATGTCGAGCGACCCGCAGTCTGTC
>CACZRJ010000239.1 GCA_902783535.1 uncultured Ruminococcus sp.
TCTAAGTTTTTGAATTCTTTGTACTATTAATTGTTATTCGTCGCTCCCTATGAGGGAAAAACAGGCACAATCGTCAAATAATACTAGGAACGTCCCTCAAAGATTTTTACGAATCAAACGTAGATTTCTCTGAGGGATTGCTGTATACTTGGGTTTGCCTTTCTCCCTTTGGAAAACAAATGCGTTAAATCCTCGCGGCCGCAGCCGCGAAACTCCTTAAGAATTATCCCGCAAGCGCAATGCCTGCGGGATAGTTTTTTCAGTCAAAGAATCTATTATTCCCGCAAAATGTCGTAAATTTGACGTAAAACTTTTTGGTTGGACCACAAAAAGCGTCAAAAACGCCTAAAATACGGCTTTTTAGGGGTTTGGAAATATAGCAATTATTCCCACTCGATCGTGGCGACAGGCTTCGGCGAGAGATCGTAAAGGACTCTGTTGATCCCCGGAACCTCGTTCACGATTCTGCGGGTGATCGTATCCAGAAGCGTATAGGACAGCGGCTCGATCGTAGCGGCAGTCGCGTCCACGGAATTCACCGCGCGGATGACGGCAGGCCATTCGAAGCAGCGCTTGCCGTCGCGGATGCCGGTGGAACGGTAATCCGGGACAACGATAAAGTACTGCCATACCCTGCCTTCGAGTCCGGCTCTGGCAAATTCATCACGCAGGATCGCATCCGCTTCCCGAAGCGCATTCAGACGGTCCCTTGTGATCGCGCCGGTGCAGCGGACGCCGAGACCGGGGCCGGGGAACGGCTGGCGATAGACCATGTTGTCCGGAAGACCGAGCGCTTTCCCGACGACGCGGACTTCATCCTTGTACAGGAACTTCACAGGCTCGACAAGTTCGAAATCGAAGGATTCGGGAAGGCCGCCGACATTATGATGCGCCTTGACGCCCTTGCTCTCCAGAATGTCCGGATAAATCGTTCCCTGCGCAAGAAAACGGATGCCCTCGAGTTTGTTGGCCTCTTCTTCGAATACGCGGATGAACTCGGCGCCGATGATCTTTCTCTTCTGCTCCGGATCGCTCACACCGGCAAGCTTATCCAGAAAACGATCGACCGCGTCAACATAGATGAGGTTCGCGTCCATCTGGTGACGGAAGACGTCTACGACCTGTTCTGGCTCTCCTTTTCTCAGAAGGCCGTGGTTCACGTGAACGCAAACGAGGTTTTTACCGATTGCTTTGATTAGAAGCGCAGCGACGACGGAGGAATCCACTCCTCCGGACAGCGCGAGCAGAACTTTTCCGTTGCCGATCTGCTTTCTCAGCGCGCCGATCTGCTCGTCGATGAAGGCGAGCGCCGCTTCGTTGTTTGTGATCCTTTTCAGGGATTCCGGTCGAACATCATTCATTTTTTTGGCTCCTTCCGCGTTTTTTTCATTATAACTCGCGGCTTTTTTCTTATCAAGAATTTTTTTGCGAAACGCTTTCATTTCGTCAATATAGATGACAGATCGTGCCTTGGAAACATTTCGGATGATGTTTTTTTACAAAGCTCTTTTCTTTAATCAGATTGACAATTTTGCCATCCGCGTGTATAATGAAGAAAAATGAGGCGGTCTGCGCCGCCCGAAAGAATAAGGAAGACTGATTATGGTTTCTTTTCAGTATGCTCATATCCGCCGTCTGAAGGACGAAAGCTTTTCCGGACTGCGGGAATCTCTTGTTCAGGCCGACCGGTGGATCCGGGACCGTAGCGGCAAAGGAAATGATTTTCTGGGCTGGATCGACCTGCCTGAAAACTACGACCGGGACGAATTCGTCCGGATCGCCGCGGCAGCGGAGAAGATCAAAAAAGACAGCGACATTCTGCTCGTCATCGGGATCGGCGGCTCCTACCTCGGCGCGCGTGCGGTCATCGAGTTCCTTCAGGGATCATATTACAATCAGAAGAAAAAAGACACGCCCGACATCTATTTCATTGGCAACTCGTTTGACGGCGAAGAGCTGAAGACCGTTCTCGAGCTGTGCGAAGGCAAAGACTTCAGCGTCAACGTGATCTCCAAATCCGGAACGACGACGGAAAGCGCCATCGCCTTCCGCATCATCCGCGAATACATGGCCCGCAGGTATTCTCCCGAGGAAATGAACGGCAGGATCTTCGCGACCACGGACAAGGTGAGAGGCGCCCTGAAAACGCTCTCGAACCAGAACGGATACGAGACCTTCGTCATTCCCGACGACGTCGGCGGCCGTTTCTCCGTGCTGACCGCCGTCGGACTGCTTCCCATCGCATGCGCCGGCATCGACATCGAAGCCTTGATGCGCGGCGCGGAAAAGGAACGGAAAAAGCTCTTCGACGCGGGACTGGACAACGACGCCTACAGATATGCGCTCGTCAGAAATTACTACCTTTCCAAAGGATACCGCGTGGAAGTCCTCGCAAGCTACGACCCGTCCTTCCGTTTCATGGGAGAATGGTTCAAGCAGCTGTTCGGCGAA
>CACZRJ010000240.1 GCA_902783535.1 uncultured Ruminococcus sp.
CAGTGCGCCTCCTACGTGCCGCAGGACAATTTCCTGTTCAGCGAAACGATCTCCAGAAACATCGGGTTCGCGGCCGACGGCTATACGGACGAGGACGTCACGCGGGTCGCGATGCTCGCCGACCTCGACGCGAACGTCGGGGAACTTCCGGACGGCTACGGCACGCTGATCGGAGAACGCGGCGTGACCGTTTCCGGAGGTCAGAAGCAAAGGATCTCCATCGCCCGCGCGCTGCTGAAGGACGCGCCGATCCTGATCCTGGACGACTCCGTGTCGGCGGTCGACACCGCGACCGAGAAAACGATTCTGGACAATCTGAGGGAAACGAGAAAAGGGAAGACGACCATCCTGATCGCGCACCGCATCACGACCGTGGAACGGATGGACCGCATCCTGTTCCTCGAAGACGGAAAACTGACGGCGTTCGGCACGCACGAAGAACTCGTGCGGACCTGCCCGTCCTACAAGGTCATGGTCGACCTGCAGAGACTCGAAGACGAAAAGGAGGGATTGCACAATGCGTGAGTACCTTCCGCTCCTGATCATCGGAGGAACCATCGGCATCCTGTCGGCGGTCTTCATCTTCGCGTTCGCGATGATGAAGGATAAAAAAGAAGCGATCGGATTCGACCGCAACATGAAGGACGGAGAACTGATCCGCAGGCTGGCGAAATACGCGAAGCCGTATCTCGGCAGATTCGCGTTCATCTTCCTGCTCATGCTCTTCTCCATCGTCTACGACGTCCTGTCGCCCCTGATCGTCGGGCAGGTGACGGACACCATCTCCGAAGAGGGGTTCGAACTTTACAAGCTGTTCCTTTACGTCGGCGTCTACCTGCTCGCGCTCGCGTTTTCCGTCGTCTGCACCTATGCGCAGCGGATCATGCTTCAGCGGGTCGGTCAGAAGATCATTTCCGCCGTCCGCGAAGACACCTTCGTCCACATCGAATCTCTGTCCCACGAGCAGCTGAACCACATTCCGGTCGGAAAACTCGTCACCCGCGTGACGAACGACTCGAACTCGCTGTCCATGCTCTTCACGAACATCGTGGTCAACCTGTTCCGCAGCGTGCTGTCCATTCTCGGCATCGTCGTCGCGATGCTTCTGCTGAATTACGAACTGACGCTGATGGTCATGTGTTTCGTGCCGTTCATCGTCCTGTTCACGGTCATCTTCCGCAAATTCTCCAGGAAAGCCTACCGCCGCGTGAAGGACTGCACGACCGACATCAACACCTATCTTTCCGAGCATCTCTCCGGCATGAAGATCATCCAGGTCTTCAACCGCGAGCAGCGCAAGATGGAAGAGTTCTCCGAGCGGAACAACGAGTTGAAGAAAGCGCGGTTCCGCCAGATGTTCGTCTTCAGCATCTTCCGGCCGACCGTATACATGCTGTACATTTCGTCCATCGTCTGTCTGTTCTATCTGAGCGCCAGAGGATACATCCGGAACACGGCCGTCTTCGGGCAGGTGATCACCGCGAGCACGCTCGTGACCTTCTATATGTACATCGAGCGCTTCTTCAACCCGATCCAGAGCCTGGCGGAAATGTTCAACTGGATGCAGTCCGCTTTCGCTTCCGCCGAGAAGATCTTCACCATCTGCGACATGGTCCCCGAGATCACCGACAGCGCGGACGCGGAGACTGTCGAGCACATCGAAGGAAAGATCGAATTCCGTCACGTCTGGTTCGCTTACAAGGAAGAGGAGTGGGTCCTGAAGGACGTGTCGTTCACCGTGGAGCCCGGCCAGACGGTCGCGTTCGTCGGCGCGACGGGATCCGGAAAAACGACCATTCTTTCCCTGATCTGCAGAAACTACGATATCCAGAAAGGCGAGATCCTGATCGACGGACGGGACATCAAAAAATACAAAGTCGCGTCGCTTCGCAGCCATTTCGGCCAGATGCTGCAGGACGTCTTCCTGTTCTCCGGAACCATCCGGAGCAACATCACCCTGAACGAGGAGTCCTTTACCGAGCAGGAGATCATCGACGCATGCAGATACGTCAACGCTGATAAATTCATCGTCCGGCTCAAGAACGGCCTGGACGAGGAAGTCCGCGAACGCGGAAACAACTTCTCCGCGGGTCAGCGGCAGCTGCTGTCGTTCGCGCGCACCATCCTGCACAAGCCGGAAGTCATGATCCTGGACGAAGCGACCGCCAACATCGATACCGAGACGGAAGTCCTGATCCAGGATTCCCTTGAAAAGATCATGAAGATCGGAACCATGCTCATGGTCGCCCACAGACTGTCCACCGTGCAGCACGCGGACAAGATCATCGTCATTTCCCACGGGGAGCTCCTCGAAGAGGGAAGCCATTTCGAACTGCTGGAG
>CACZRJ010000241.1 GCA_902783535.1 uncultured Ruminococcus sp.
CGCGCTCCCGGAATCCATGCGCCGGATCTACGGGGAACTGCTCGGAAACGACAGACATTTTTCGGGATTCCTGGATTACGCGGAACAGAAACGGGGCTTTTTCAGCAATCTGATCGGACGGCCGATCGAGAAACTGATCAGGGACGAGTTCTCCGGAAAGATCTGCAGGAACGCAGACGTCGGAGCGATGGCAAGCATGACGCCGGTCGAACTCGCGTACGCGCTCGCGATCATCCGGGCGGACGACAAATATTCCATCACGCCCCCTTGGGTCTTCCGGAACTATCCGAAAACGGAAGAGGTCATCCACCGTCTGCGGGAGATCCCATGCGCGGAGGAATGCCCCTACTGCAGGGAGCATCTGAATGCGAAGAAACAACTGAAGAAGATCTTCGGGTTCGACAGTTTCCGGACCTACGACGGCGAGCCGCTGCAGGAGAACGCCGCGGTCGCGGCCATCCGTGGAAAGTCATTGCTCGCCGTTTTCCCGACGGGCGGCGGAAAATCGCTGACCTTTCAGCTGCCGGCGCTGGTCGCGGGCGAAGCGAGCCACGGGCTGACGGTCGTCATTTCGCCCCTGCAGTCGCTGATGAAGGACCAGGTGGACCATCTGGAGGAGGCGGGCGTCGCGGACGCCGTCACGATCAACGGACTGCTCAGTCCCGTCGAGCGCGCGGACGCGCTGGAACGCGTGACCGAAGGCAAAGCGTCCATCCTGTACATTTCTCCCGAGTCGCTCCGCTCGAATACGATCGAGCGGGCGCTGGTCAGGCGGAACGTCGTCCGGTTCGTCGTCGACGAGGCGCACTGCTTCTCCGCGTGGGGACAGGATTTCCGCGTGGACTATATGTACATCGGCGATTTCATCCGGAGATACATGGAGTTGAAGAATATCCGGCAGCCGATCCCCGTCTCCTGCTTCACCGCGACGGCGAAGCAGAAGGTCGTGAGCGACATCCGCGACTATTTCCGGCAGAAGCTCGGGATCGAGCTGGAACTGTTCGCGACCAGGGCGACGCGGACAAATCTGCATTACGCGGTGCTCCATGTGGAGACGAACGAGAAATACGCTGCCCTGCGAAGGCTGATCGCGCAGAAGAACTGCCCGACGATCGTATACGTCTCGCGGACGCGTACGGCGGTCACGCTCGCGGAAAAGCTGGTGTCCGACGGATACGCGGCGAGAGCGTATCACGGGAAAATGTCCTCTTCGGAAAAGGTGGACAACCAGGAAGCGTTCATTTCCAACAAAGTGCAGATCATCGTCGCAACGTCCGCGTTCGGCATGGGCGTCGACAAGAGCGACGTCGGACTGGTCGTCCATTACGAGATCTCCGACTCGCTGGAGAATTACGTGCAGGAAGCGGGAAGAGCCGGCAGGGACCAGAAGATCGACGCCGACTGCTACGTCCTGTTCAACGACGACGACCTGAACAAGCACTTCATGCTTCTGAATCAGACGAAGCTCTCCATCGGCGAGATCCAGCAGATCTGGAAGGCGATCAAGGACCTGACGAAGACGAGGAAGAACGTCACCGCCTCGGCGCTGGAGATCGCGCGGCAGGCCGGATGGGACGAGTCCGTGCGCGACGTCGAAACGCGCGTGAAGACGGCCATCGCCGCTCTGGAGAACGCGGGATACGTCGAACGCGGGAAAAACGTTCCGCGCGTCTACGCGACCGGGATCATGACGCCGAACATGGCGGCCGCTTCCGATATGATCGAGCGCTCGCCGCGGTTCGACGCGCAGGAGAAGCAGGACGCGAAGCGGGTGATCAAGTCGCTGATCTCCGCGCGGAGCAGGAGCGAAGCCGGCAACGAGGACGGCGAGAGCCGGATCGACTATCTCGGGGACATCCTCGGCATCGGAACGGAGCGGGTCGAGAACGCCGTGCAGCGGCTGCGCGAGGAGGGGATCCTCGCGGACTCGACGGACATGTCGGCATACATCAGGCGGACGGAAACGGAGAACCGGTCGAAACAGATCCTGTCGAAGTTTTCTTCTCTCGAGTCCTATCTCGCGTCGAAACTGACCGGCGAAGTGCAGGAACTGCCGCTGAAGGAGATCAACGACGCGGCCGTCCGGGACGGCGTTTCCGGCGCGACCGTCCGGAACATCATCACCGTCCTGTATTACTGGACCATCCGGTCCTATGTGAAAAAGAAGACGAACGAGGAAGACAAGCAGGTCTGGATCTTCCCGTCCGACTCCAAACAGACGATCGAAAACCGGATCGCCAGGCGTGCGGAGATCGCCGACTTCATCCTCTCCTATCTCTTCGAAAAGAGTTCGGGAACGAAGGTCAACGAAAGAGAAGAGGCGCTCGTGCCGTTTTCGCTGCTGGAGCTGATGGACAATTTCAAGACGCGCGAAAGTCTGACGAACGACCGGACGGGATGCACGTCGGACGAAGTGAAGGACGCGCTCCTGTACCTGTCCAAGATCGGCGCGATGAACCTGGA
>CACZRJ010000242.1 GCA_902783535.1 uncultured Ruminococcus sp.
ACGGCGTCAGGAAAGCCGGTTTCCCCGTCCGCGTCCTGCGGCCGGAAGAAACACAGCTGGAAGGTCAGAACGCTTCCCGCCGGAAACGCGGCGCTGTCGCGGACTTCGCCGCCGCACAGAACTCTGTACGCCGAGCCGCGGTCCGCGGCGTATCTCCATCCGTTTCCGGCGGAATATGAGGGGGTGCTGTTCAGCAGTTCTCCCATGGATCAGTCTCTTTTCTCGGAAATTTGGCTTGCTGTAGAAGCCGGGGTCATTCCACCGGCTTGATGTGCCAGATGTTTTCGGCGTACTGACGGATGCAGCGGTCGGCGGCGAAGAATCCCGCTTTCGCGATGTTCTGCAGCGCCATGCGGTTCCAGCGGCCGCGGTCTTCGTACGCGGCGCGGACGCGCTCATGCGCTTCGGAGAAGAAATCGAAGTCCGCAAGGCACATGAACGGGTCGGAGATGCCGACGGAATAGAGCAGATATTTGCCGATGTCGGCGAAGGACCGGCCGTTGAAGCCCGGCTGCAGCGCGTCGACGGCTCTCTTCAGGCGGGGATTGCGGTTGTAGTAGTCGGAAGAGGAATAGCCTTTCCGCCACAGTTCCTCCACTTCCTGGGCCGTGTGGCCGAAGATGAAGATGTTGTCCCTGCCGAGCAGTTCCGCCATCTCGACGTTCGCTCCGTCGAGCGTTCCGATGGTGACGGCGCCGTTGATCATGAACTTCATGTTGCCCGTGCCGCTCGCCTCTTTGCCGGCAAGCGAGATCTGCTCGCTGATGTCCGCCGCCGGGATCAGGTGCTCGGCGAGCGTGACGTTGTAGTTCTCGAGGAAGACGACGCGCATCTTTTTTCTGATGGCCGGATCCTTCTCGATCTCGGCGCCGATATAGCAGATGAGGCGGATGACGTCTTTCGCGAAATAATAGCCGGGCGCGGCCTTCGCGGCGAACAGGAACGTCTTCGGGCGGACGTCCATGTCCGGGTTTTCCTTCAGGCGGAGATACCAGTCGATGATGTGCAGCGCGTTCATCAGCTGGCGCTTGTATTCGTGCATCCGCTTCGCCTGTACGTCGAAGATGCTGTCGGGATCGATCAGAACGCCCTTCGTCTCTTTGATGTAGCCGGCGAAATCATGCTTGTTCCGTCTCTTGATGTCCTCCAGTCTCTGCAGTATGGACGCGTCTTCCGAATAGGCGGAGAATTTCTCCAGTTCCTCCGGATTCTTTCTGTAGCCCGTCCCGATCGTCTCGTCCAGCAGCGCCGCGAGCGAAGGATTGGAGTAGCACAGCCACTTCCGGTGCGCGATGCCGTTCGTCACGTTGCAGAACCGGCGGGGATACATGTCGTAGTAATCGCGGAAAATGGTCTTTTTCAGGATGTCGGAGTGCAGTTCGGAAACGCCGTTGATGTGATGGGAGCCGATGACGGACAGATTCGCCATGTGGACCATACCGTGGTCCAGGATCGCCATGCGTCCGACCTTGTTCCAGTCGCCGACGTTGCAGTTCCACGCCTCGCGGCAGAACCGCTCGTTGATCTCCTTGACGATCATGTGGATGCGCGGGAGCTTGAGCGCGAACAGGTTCTCGTTCCAGACTTCCAGCGCCTCGGGCAGGACCGTGTGGTTCGTGTACGAGATCGTGTGGACGGTGATGTCCCACGCCTCGTCCCAGGAGAAGTGATGCTGATCCATCAGGATGCGCATGAGTTCGGGAATCGCGAGCGCCGGATGCGTGTCGTTGATGTGGATCGCGACCTTGTCCGGGAGGTTCTTCAGGGTCTTGTACTGCGCCAGATGATTGCCGAGGATGTTCTGCAGCGACGCGGAGACGAGGAAATACTGCTGCGACAGGCGGAGCAGCTTGCCCTCGTGATGGTTGTCGGCCGGATAGAGGACCTTCGAAATGGCGGACGCCATCGCGCGGTCTTCCATCGCCTTCACGTACTGGCCCTGCGAGAAGGCCTGCATGTCGAAGGTGTCCGGATCCGTCGCCTTCCACAGGCGGAGCGTATTGACCGTCCGGGTCCCGGCGCCGGAAATGAACATGTCGTACGGGATCGCCTCGACGACGGTGCATCCCTCCTGAATGATCTCGAGATGGTTCTCCCGCCATTCCTCGCGGACGGTTCCGCCGAAGTTGACCGTGACTTTCTTGTCCTGGCGCGGGACCAGCCAGCATTCGCCGCCGTCCGGCAGCCAGATGTCCGGCAGTTCCATCTGCTCCCCGTCCACGATCCGCTGTTTGAACAGACCGTATTCATAGAGAATGGAAAAGCCCTTTCCCGGATAGTCCTGCGACGCGAGCGCGTCCATGAAGCAGGCCGCCAGACGTCCGAGGCCGCCGTTCCCGAGGCCGGGATCCGGCTCGCGCTCGTAGATCGCGTCCAGCGAGAACCCGTACTGCGACAGATAGTCGCGGTAGACGTCCTCCAGTCCGAGGTTGTTCAGATTCAGTTTCAGGGTGCGTCCCATCAGGAACTCCATGCAGAGATAGAACACCTGCTTGGAGGACTGCTGCTTGGTTTTCGCGATCAGCTCCTTGTTGTACCCGGCGAGCACGTCCCGCACGGACATGACCACCGCCTGATACATCTGCTGCTCGTCCGCTTCCTCCGGGGAGATCCCGAAATATCTGGAGAGCTTGCTGCCGATCACTTCGGCCGTTTCTTCTTTTTTGCTCTCAAAGCTTTCTGTTTTCTCGATTGCCATATATTTTCCTCTTCAAAGATTGATTTCAGATTTCAGACCAGCTGCCCGTAGAGTTTGCAGTACTGCTCCGCCGACTGGTCCCAGGAGAAGTCGGTCAGCATGACCCGCCGGACGAGTTTTTTCCATTCGTCCTTCATCCGGTAGCACCCGGTCGCCCTGCGGACGGCGTGCAGCATCTCCCACGTGCTGTATTCCGCGAACGTGAACCCGTTTCCGCCTTCGGGAGAGCCCGCGTCGCGGATGCTGTCGTACAGGCCGCCGGTCTCGTGGATCACAGGCACGGTGCCGTAGCGGGAGCAGATCATCTGCGCGAGTCCGCACGGTTCGCTCCTGGACGGCATCAGGAAGATGTCGGCGCCGGCGTAGATCCGCTTCGCGAGATGCTTGTCGAACGCCAGCACTGCTTTGCATTTGTCCGGATATCTTGCGGAAAGCGAGCGGAAGAAATCCTCGTAGTACGGTTCGCCCGTTCCGAGAACGGCGAGCTGCAGATCGTCGCGCAGCAGCATCTCCGCGCCGCCGGTGACGAGGTCGAGCCCCTTCGCGTCCACCATCCGGCCGATCATCGCGATCAGCGGAGCGTCCGGCTTTTCGGGCAGCCCGAGTTCCTTCTGCAGCGCGGCCTTGCATTCCGCCTTGCCCTCCATCCGGTTGACGTGGAAGGGCGCGGGAATCCCGCCTTCCTTCGCTTCCTTGCCGTTCGGGGAATAGTAGTCGCGGTCGATCCCGTTCAGGATGCCGGACAGCTTGTTTTCGTACCTGCGCAGAACGCCGTCCAGTCCGAAGGCGTTCGCCGGGGACAGGATCTCCCTCGCGTAGGTCGGGCTGACGGTCGTCACGCGGTCCGCGCAGACGATCGCGCCCTTCATCAGGTTCACGCATCCGTTGTGCTCAACGGTCTCCCAGTCGGACGGGAACAGGTCGAACACGTCCGCCATCAGTTCCCCGCCGAAAGCGCCCTGGTACTGGATGTTGTGGATGGTGAAGACGGTTTTGATGCGGCCAAGCCTTTCGTCGTCCGCGTATTTCCGTTTCAGATAGATCACGGAGAGCGCGGTCTGCCAGTCGTTCGCGTGCAGGACGTCCGGAACGAATCCGGTCAGATCCATCACGTGCGCGAGCGCGCGGGAGAAGAACGCGAACCGTTCCGCGTCGTCCCCTTCCCCGTAAAGCCTGCCGCGCTTGAAATAGAACTCGTTGTCGACGAAATAGTAGACGACGTTCTTGTATTTCAGGGAGAAGACGCCGCAATACTGATTGCGCCAGTTCAGCTGCACGCGGCATTTCCCTTCGAATTTCATTTTCTTCCGCCATTCCGGATCGGTGGCGTCGTAAAGCGGGAGGATCACGCGGATATCGTCCTCCGGGCGGACCGCCTTCAGCGCGGCCGGCAGAGAACCCGCGACGTCTCCGAGGCCGCCGGTGGCGGCGAACGGCGCCGACTCGGAAGCGGCAAACAGCAGTTTCAAATCGTATCACCTCGTTCGGGGACCGGAAGAGTCCCGGGATCAGACGTCTCCGTTCTTTCCGATGTAGAACGGCTTCGTCTGGTGGCCGGAAAGGACCCGGCCTTCGCGGATCCGGACGCTCTTGTCCGTGATCACGCAATTCATGTAGACGTGGTTTTCCACGGTCGTGTCCTGCATCAGGATGCAGTTCTCGACGCTGGTGTTCTTTCCGACGTGCACGCCGCGGAACAGGATGCTGTTTTCGACGTTGCCCTCGATGACGCAGCCGTCGGCGATGAGCGAATTCCTGACGAGCGAGCCTTCCTTGTAGTCGGCCGGCACGGAATTGTGGACCTTGGTCAGGACCGGACGGCCGGGCACTCGGAACAGCTGCTCGCGAACGTTGTCGTCCAGCAGTTCCATGCTCCGATCGAAGTATTCCGCGAGAGAATTGATCATCCTGTGATATCCGTTGTGGCGGTAGATCCGGAAATCGTATTTTTTCGCGCCGCGCGCGAGCAGGTCGTGCACGATGTCCGTGTATCTGTGAACGCTCACGTCGGTCAGCAGATTCAGCAGCACGCGCTTGGATACGGCGAACAGCCGCATGCTCACGTCCTTTCTGCCGCTCGTGATGTCGTTGCCGCTGTAGACGTCCGACACGCGGCCGGTCCCGTCGCTGCGGACGACTTCGACGTTCCTGTTCCCTGCTTCCACCATCATTCTGTAAACGGCGATCGTCAGATCCGCGCCCGTTTCCTCGTGCTGGCGGAGCAAAGCGCCGACGTCAAGATTGTTGACGGTGTCGCAGTCGCTCAGGATGACCGTGTCCTCGCTGCTGCTTTCCAGATAGTTTCTGGCGTTCAGCAGACCTTCGAGGCTGGAGGTGAAGAGGTTCACGCCCGCCTGCGGACCCATGACGGTGAAGAAGGGCGGGAGGATGTCGAGACCTCCGTTCCTGCGCGCGAGATCCCATTCCTTTCCGGAGCCGAGGTGGTCCATCAGGGACTGATAGTTGTGCTGCGTCAGGATCGCGACGTGGGAGATCCCCGCGTTCACGAGATTCGAAAGCGTGAAGTCGATCAGGCGGTAGCGGCATCCGAACGGCACGGAGGCCATGGAACGGATGTCGGTCAGTTCGGGAACGGAATTGCCCGCGCCCGCGAAAAGCAATGCGATGGTGCTCATGCGTCGGCACCTCCTTCCGGATGGGTCAGGCCGAGCAGGGCGTCATCGTCCAGTCTGCAGCCCGAAGGGACCTTGACGCGGCCGGGGATGTTCAGATCCGCGCCGATCAGCGTGATCCCCTTCTTTCCGCCGTCAGGTTCCCCGACGGTCACGCGGGGTCCGACGGTCGTCCGCTCGTCGATCACGGAATAGTACACGCGCGCGCCTTTTTTGACGGTCACGTGCTCGAACAGCACGCTGTCTCTCACGACAGCGCCCTCCTCGACCTCGACGCCGGCGGACAGGACGCTGTTGACGACCGTTCCGCAGATCTTACAGCCTTCCGTGACGATGGAATTCCTGACGGAGGCGTTTTCGCCGATGTACTGCGGCGGCTGCGCGGTGTTTCTGGAATAGATCTTCCAGTCGGGATCCAGAAGCTTCAGCTTCGGCGCGTCGCCGAGCAGGTCCATATTCGCCTCCCAGAGGCTCTGGATGGTCCCGACGTCCTTCCAGTATCCTTCGAATCCGTACGCGAACATCCTCTCGCCCGCCTTCAGCATGGCCGGGATGACGTTCTTTCCGAAATCGTTTTCGGACGAAGGATCCGCTTCGTCGGCGATCAGGTATTTGAACAGTTTGTCCTTCGAGAACACATAGACGCCCATGGACGCCTTCGTGCTCTTCGGCTTCTTCGGCTTCTCCTCGAATTTCGTCACGCGCCCGGATTTGTCCGTGCTCATGATGCCGAAGCGGCTCGCTTCCTTCAGCGGAACGTCGAAGACCGCGATCGTGCAGGCGGCGTTCTGCTTCTTGTGATACTGGATCATCTTCGAATATTCCATTCGGTAGATGTGGTCACCCGAAAGAATGACGACGTATTCCGGATCGAACCGGTTGATGAAGTGCATGTTCTGGTAGATGGCGTTTGCGGTCCCCTTGTACCAGTCGGACTTCGTCTTCGCCTGATACGGCGGAAGCGTCATGACGCCGCCGTAGGTCCTGTCAAGATCCCACGGCACGCCGTTGCCGATGTATTCGTTCAGCAGCAGCGGCTGATACTGCGTCAGCACGCCGACGGCGTCGATCCCGGAGTTGACGCAGTTGGAAAGCGGAAAGTCGATGATCCGGTATTTGCCCCCGAAAGACACGGCGGGCTTCGCGATGCGTTCCGTCAGCAGATACAGCCGGCTTCCCTGGCCTCCGGCCAGCAGCATCGCGACGGTCTCTTTTTTCTTGGACATGAGCTGTTCCTCTCATTTTTCTTTTTTTCGGTCTGTCTATCCGGCAATCGCCGGGGTTTATTTTTTCAGCGCGTAGATCACCGCGCTCAGCGCGGGCAGCGTGGTCCTGAGCTTGTACCCTCCGTCGGCCGGGAACGACCGGGCTTCGGGGATCAGCCATCCTCTGCCGCCGTATCTCGACTCGTCGGAGTTCAGCAGCGGGACGTAGGTCCCTTCCTCGGAAACCGGCACGTAGTATTCGCCGTATCCCTGCCCGGAGAAATTCAGGCAGACAAGCAGTTTTTCGCCGTCCGAAGACATCCGTTCATAAGCGAGCACGTTCTGCTGCGCGTCGTTCGCGAGATCCCAGCGGAATCCGTCCCAGCTCTGTTCGAATTCCCAGAGGGACTTGTGAGACCTGTAAAGCATGTTCAGGTCGCGCACGAAGTCGTGCAGCATGCGGTGCATCGGATAGTCCAGCAGATGCCAGTCCAGGCTCTTCGCCTCGTTCCATTCCGCGAACTGTCCGAAATCGCAGCCCATGAACAACAGCTTCTTGCCGGGATGCGTCATCATGTAGGACAGGAAGGTCCGCGTTCCGGCGAACCGCGCGTCGTAGTCGCCGAAGGATTTGTTCAGAAGCGACTTCTTCAGATGAACGACCTCGTCGTGGGAGATCGGCAGGCAGTAGGACTCTCCGAACACATAGACCATCGAGAAGGTCAGCTTCCCGTGGTGATACTGGCGGAACAGCGGGTCGACGGGCAGATACGACAGGGTGTCGTTCATCCAGCCCATGCACCATTTCATGGAGAAGCCGAGCCCGTGCTTTTTCGTCACGTCGGGATAGGACGTGGACTCTTCGGCGATCGTCATGCAGTCCGGATGGAACTCCCTGACCGCCCGGTTCATCTTCTGAAGGAACCAGACCGCCTCCTTGTTGATGTTTCCTCCTTCGTCGTTCGGCGCCCACTGTCCGGGCTGCCGGTCGAAATCCAGATACAGCATGGAGGCGACGGCGTCGACGCGAAGCCCGTCGACGTGGAATTCATCCAGCCAGTAAAGCGCGTTGGAGATCAGGAAGGACTGCACCTGCGTCTTGCCCAGATCGAAACAGTTGGTCCCCCAGGAGGGATGCGACTGCTTGCGGGAATCCTCGTATTCGTAGGTCGGCGTTCCGTCGAACATGTACAGTCCGTGCGCGTCTTTCGGGAAATGCGCCGGGACCCAGTCGAGAATGACGCCGATGCCGTTCCGGTGCAGCTCGTCGATCAGATACTTGAACGCGCCGGGCGTTCCGAAGCGGGATGTCGGCGCGTAGTATCCGCAGACCTGATATCCCCAGGACGCGTCGAGCGGATGCTCCGCCACGGGCAGGAACTCTACGTGCGTGTATCCCATTTCCCTGACGTAGGCGGGCAGTTCCCGCGCGATGTCGTCATAGGTCAGATAGCGTCCGTCCTCCGTCCTGCGCCAGGACCCGAGATGGACTTCGTAGATGTTCATGGGAACGGAAGGCGCGCGGTCTTCGGACAGCGGAAGGATCAGTTTCTTCCTGTCCTGCATGTGCGCTTCGTCCCGCCATTCGTAATGCCCGCTCTCTTCGAGGAACAGGCTGGCCGTCTGGCTCTGGTTTTCGGACCAGAACGCGAACGGGTCCGCCTTCATGACGGTGTTTCCGTTCTTCGTCACGGCGAATTTGTATTTCGATCCGTCGCGGAAGAAGGGGTCGTGCAGTACGCCCGTCCACACGCCGGTCTCGTCCCATCTCTGAAGCGGATGGCTCTGCGTGTTCCAGCCGTTGAAGTCTCCCGCGAGGCAGACCGCGTCGGCATGCGGCGCCCAGACGCGGAAGACGACCTCGTCTTTGCCGGACCTGTGCGCGCCGAAATATTTGTAAGCCTGGAAATTGGTTCCCTGCCCGAACAGATACTCGGGCACCGCGTCTCTGTTTCTCTCCATCTCAGCTCTCCTCCGCAAACCGGTCAGGCGCCCTGGTGATAGGCGTAGACCGTGTCGTAGGCGTCGTCCTGCCCGACAGGCAGGATCCCTTCCCTGACAGCAAGCAGCAAGGCGACGGTCAGTCCGGCCAGGATCAGCGCGCCGATCGCCTGAATCAGCCGGTTGAACAATACTTCGTTTTTCAAATCCGTCCTCCGTTTCCCGCGGAACCGCAGTCTTCTACGAAGTTAAGGATATCACAAAACGCCGGGAAAGGCAATAGTATATACCTAATTAGGAGGAAATATTTTCGCATATGTAAAAAACCTTGAAAAAAGGTCTTTACAAACGGGAAAACTTGTAGTATAGTGAGAGGTAGCGGATTTTGGGGTCCGCTTTACGGGTTCCGCTTGGTCCGGGGAAGGAGCACATATGTGCCGTGTTCACCGCGCCCCTCGCTCAGCCGATCCCGAATAAAAAAACGGAGGTGAACACCATGCTTTTGAAGGAAGAGAAACAGGACATCATCCAGACGTATGCTGTCCATGAGGGCGATACCGGTTCTCCTGAAGTGCAGATCGCGATTCTGACGACCCGCATCAAACAGCTGACCGAGCATCTGAAACAGAACCCTCACGACAATCATTCCAGAAGAGGCCTGCAGCTGATGGTCAGCAAGAGGAAGAAATTCCTCGGCTATCTGCAGAAGAACGACATCGAGCGCTACCGCTCCGTCGTCGCCCGTCTCGGCCTCAGAAAGTAAGAGCAAGGCAAGCAACGCAGGACGGGCAGTGTGGCTCAAAACGCATTGCCCGTGTTGCACCGCCCTCGCCGCGAGCCGTTTATCATTTAATCATGCGCCTGCGCGACAGACCTGTGATTAAGTGCTAAACATCGCTTGCGGCCAATTATTTGCGAAAGGCAAACGAAAGGAAACAAGAACATGTTTGAGCATTTCAGAAAATTCGAGTACAACTTCGCCGGCCGTCCCCTGGTCATCGAGACCGGTAAGATGGCGCAGTTGGCAAACGGCTCCTGCCTCGTCCGCTACGGCGAAACCGCCGTCCTCTGCTGCGCGACCGCATCCGCGGCGCCCCGCGACGGCATCGACTTCCTTCCCCTCTCCGTCGATTACGAGGAAAAACTGTATTCCGTCGGCAGGATCCCCGGCAGCTGGAACCGCCGCGAAGGCCGTCCGACCGAGCACGCGATCCTTTGTTCCCGCGTCATCGACCGTCCGATCCGTCCCCTCTTCCCGAAGGACCTGCGGAACGACATCGTTCTTTCTCTGACCGTCATGTCGGTCGATCCCGACTGCGAGCCCGAAGTCGCCGCGATGTTCGGCGCCTCCCTCGCCCTGACGATCTCCGACATTCCGTGGAACGGACCGATCGCCGGCGTGCACGTCGGACTCGTCGACGGCAAGCTCATCATCAACCCGACCGCCGAGCAGCGTGAGAAGAGCGACCTGCAGCTGACCGTCGCCGGCAGCGCGAAGAAGGTCGTTATGATCGAAGCGGGCGCGAACGAAGTCGAAGACGATACCATGTACGACGCCATCATGCTCGCGCATGAGGAGATCAAGAAACTGGTCGCCTTCATCGATTCCATCCAGAAAGAAATCGGCAAGGAGAAATTCTCCTACGAATCCTGCGTCGTCGATCCCGAAATGTTCGACCGCATCGAAGCAATGGTCAAGGAAGACGTCATGGCCGCGCTGGACACCGACGACAAGAAGGTGCGCGACGCGCGTCTGCAGCCCATCTACCAGAGAGTCTACGACGAACTGGAAGAAGACTATCCGGACAGCAAGGTCATGATCGACGAGTGCCTCTACAAACTGCAGAAGAAGATCGTCCGCCACTGGCTGCTCACCGAGCAGAAGCGTGTTGACGGCCGCCGCATGGACCAGATCCGTCCGCTGGACGCCGAAGTCGCTCTGCTGCCCCGCACCCACGGTTCGGGCATGTTCACCAGAGGCCAGACGCAGGTCCTCACGACCTGCACCCTCGCTCCGATGAGCGAGATCCAGCAGCTGGACGGCATCGATCTCGAAGACAGCAAGCGGTATATGCATCATTACAACATGCCCGGCTTCTCCGTCGGCGAAGCGAAAGCCGCAAGAAGCCCCGGACGCCGCGAAATCGGTCACGGCGCGCTCGCGGAGCGTTCCCTCGTTCCGGTCCTTCCGACCGTCGAAGAGTTCCCGTACGCCATCCGCTGCGTGTCCGAAGTCATTTCCTCCAACGGTTCCACCTCCCAGGCTTCCGTCTGCGGTTCCACCCTCGCGCTGATGGACGCGGGCGTTCCGATCAAGGCGCCCGTCGCCGGCATCTCCTGCGGTCTGATCACCGAAGGCGAACGCTGGATGACCATGATCGACATCCAGGGTCTGGAAGACTTCTTCGGCGATATGGACTTCAAGGTCGCCGGAACCAAGAAGGGCATCACGTCCATCCAGATGGACCTGAAGATCGACGGACTGACTCCCGAGATCATCAAATCCGCGTTCGAAGTCACCCGCAAGGGCCGTCTGTACATCATCGACGAGTATCTCCTGAAGGCGCTGCCCGCTCCGAGACCCGACGTCTCCAAGTACGCGCCCAAGATGATCATCACCAAGATCGATCCCGACAAGATCCGCGATGTCATCGGCTCCGGCGGAAAGGTCATCCAGAAGATCTGCGCCGACACGAACTGCAAGATCGACATCGAAGACGACGGATCCATCTTCATCGCGGCCGTCAACAAGGACGACGGATACCGTGCCCTGGCCATCATCGAAGCCATCGCGAAGGATCCGGAACCCGGCACGATCTTCATGGGCACCGTTACGCGCATCATGAACTTCGGCGCTTTCGTCGAGATCGCTCCCGGCAAGGAAGGCCTGGTCCACATTTCGCAGCTTGACAAGAAGCGCGTCGGAAAAGTCGAGGACGTCGTTTCCGTCGGCGATCAGATCAAGGTCATGGTCACCGAGATCGACGACAAGGGCCGTCTGAACCTGTCCCGCAAGGACGCGCTCGCGGCAGTCGACGACTGATCGAACAGGTTTTACAATTTGTTTACTGCGCGGCGGGCAAATGCCCGCCGCTTTCTGTTGCATTTTCTGTTTTTCGGGATATAATCGAGTAGGAAACAATCCGTTTTTTGAAAGGAGCACGCCGTGCGGTTTCTGTTTCAACATTCGCATAAACGCCAATTCGCCGTACTGACGGCGGTCTTTCTGGCGCTGCTCTTTTCCGTTTCCTGCTTCCGCCCGGTCCCGTCCCCGTCCGCCCCGGATCCTTCCGAATCGGATACCGTATCCGAAAAAACGGATCCGGTTTCCCGTGAGCCGTCGGAGGAAAGCCGCGACCTTTCCGAATCCGCGGAAGAACCGTCGGACTTCAGTTCGCCGTCCGTTCCGCTTCCTTCTCCCTCGCCCGACGACTGCGGGCTGATCATCAGCGAGATCATGAGCCGGAACTCCTGCTTCCCTGTCGCCGGACGGCTGTGCGACTGGATCGAGCTGTGCAACGGCGGCGACGACCCGGTGAATCTTTCTCACTTCTGTCTGACCGACCGCGAGGAGGAGCCGTTTCTCTGCGATCTGCCGCCCATGGTGCTGGATCCCGGGGAATACGCCGTTTTTCCGTGCGGCGGAAGCGTCCTGTCATTCAGCCTCGGCAGGAGCGGCGACACGGTCATGCTTTTCGAAGAGGACGGAGAACTGATCGATACGGTGACGTTCGGCGAAATCGGAGAGAACATGTCGTTCACGCCGGAAGGGATCACCGACACGCCCTCTCCCGGCTACCCGAACGGACGCGAAGGCATGAATGAATATCTTTCGGACAGACGGGGCCTAATCATCAACGAGGTGCTTTCCTCGAACGCGGGCTACAGAAAGTACGGGGGCGGCTATCCGGACATGCTGGAACTGAAAAACGCTTCGGACGACCCGGTCCTTCTGTCCGACTACTGTCTGACGGACAAGCCGTCCAGGCCGGATCTTCTCCGCCTGCCGGAAGAAACGCTCGCTCCGGGAGAACTTTACGTCATGTATTTCGACGACGAAGTCAGCGAAAAAATCGGCATCAGCAAGGAGGGCGACCGCCTGATCCTGTTCCATTCGGAAAGCGGACTCGTCACGGACGCGTTTCGCATTCCTCCGCTTCCGCCGGACATCAGCTACGGACGGACGGAGACGGGCGTCGCGTATTTCAATCCGCCGACCCTCGGCTCACCGAACGGGACCGGCTTTTCCGGCTTTTCCGCGCCGCCGGACGCTTCCGTCCCGACCGGGATCTATCAGGACGAAGTATCCGTGACGCTTTCCGGAAACGGCGATATCTACTATACCGTCGACGGCTCCCTTCCGACGGTTCTGTCCCGGAAATACGCCGGAGAGGAGATCGTTTTCGACCGTCCCGGAACGCTCCGCGCATTCTGCCGTGAAGAAGGCATGCTCGAGAGCGATGAGTCCGTCTTCACCTATCTTGTTTCCATTCCCGATCTGGAGCTTCCGATCCTTTCCGTCACCGTCGACGAAGACGATTTTTTCGGGCGGACCGGCGTGTGGAACACGCAGAAAAAAACCGAACTCGAAGGGCACGCCGTCTATCTGAAAGACGGAGCCGAGGAATTTTCCGTCGGATGCGGAGTCAAGCTGTTCGGACGCGGATCCGTACAGTTTGAGAAGAAGAGCATACAGCTGAAGTTCAAGAAGAAATACGGTCCTGCAAAACTGAACTACGACGTCTTCGAAGACGGCGAGATCACTTCTTTTGACGCGCTTGTCGTCCGCACCGGCGGGCAGGGAATGTGGAGATGCATTCTGAATGATGATTTCGTTTCCTCCTTTCTCAGGTCCAGCGGGAACATGCCCTCGCTGCTTTCTCAAAAATACCGGCCCGTCGATCTTTACATCAACGGGAAATATATGGGACTGTATTCCTTCCGGGAAAAGATCGACGAGGATTTTCTGTCCGACCATACCGGATATCCGGACGACAGCATGTCCCTCGTCTTCCGCATGTCCGAGCCCGAGCTGGGCAAGGAATGCGCGGAGCTGAAGAAACTGCTCGCTTTCGTCGAAAGCCACGACCTCCGGGAGGAGGAGAACTACGCCTACGTCTGCGAGCACTTCGACACGGAGAACATCATCGACTTTTTCCTAAGCCAGATCTGGTGCGGAAACAACGACACGATGAACGTCCGCATGTACAAGTCTTCGGAGGGCGACGGCAAGTGGCGGTTCATCCTGTACGACCTCGACCGTTCCTTCTACGACCTCTATCCCAAGGCCAACCTGTATCTGACGCGCGACAGCGTTAAAACGCGTCCGTTCAGCGGGATCATCGTCCGGCTTCTGAAAAACGACGGCTTCCGCGCGCAGTTCTTCGAGCGATTGGATTTTCACGTGAACAACACGTTCGACCCGGAAAAGGCATGCGCGCACCTGCAGTCCATGATGGACGCCGTCGCGCACGACATCCGCCCGGACATCGCGCGCTGGAAGGACGAGATGGATTCCTATCCGCAGTCATACGAACAGTGGGTAAAGAATTGCGAAGACGTGATGAACGCGCTGAAAAACGGCTACAACGAGAAGATGATCCGGCTGATCCAAAACGACGTGAATTGAGTCCCGGAAAAAAGACCCCCCCACTTAAAGACTGAAATTTTTTCGCCAAAATTACGAAACTTTTTTCGTTTTTTTGAAATGTTCCTCATTTTCGTACGAATCCGTTGCGCATTTTTCGCCCGTTTTTTAGCTTCCGAATAGGGTAGAGGGAGGGCGTTAGCCCTCGCCCCTCCCATTGCACCGTACATACCGGTCAGGTATACGGCGCTACATCGCAACATG
>CACZRJ010000243.1 GCA_902783535.1 uncultured Ruminococcus sp.
CCCGTGGAAAGCAGAAACATCGCCATCAACATCCGGAACACGAACGAGCCGGATCTGCCGGGCACGACGATCATGGACGGATGTGAAGGGGGAAAGGTCATCACCGGGATCGCCGGCAGCGAAAACTTCCTGTCTTTCGACATTTCAAAAGTGCACATGTCTGCGGAAGTCGGGTTCGCGCGGAAGGTGCTCGAGATCTTCGAAGACTTTCGTGTGAACGTCGACCACATGCCGACCGGCGTGGACACGCTGAGCGTCATCGTTTCCGCTTCCGCGGCCGCGAAATGCATGTACGAGATCGTGAGCCGCATCGAAAAGCAGCTTCGCGCTGACGTCGTCCTTCGGAAGAACATCGCGCTCGTCGCCATTGTCGGGCGGAACATGTCCGGGAAGAAAGGCGTTTCCGCGAAGATTTTCGAAACGCTCGCGCAGGCGGACGTCAACGTCAAAATGATCGCCCAGTCTCCGGACGAAATGAGCATCATCATCGGTCTGAACAACGAGGACTTCCGTCCCGCGATCCGCGAACTGTACAGCGCGTTCTCGGAATGCGGATGGATCTGATCCGTCCCGGGAAGGAATGTTTATGAACAACAGAAAATACGACGTCGTCGCGCTCGGCGAACTTCTGATCGATTACTCGGAATACGGCGTCAGCGCGCAGGGAAACCCGCTCTGGGAAGCGAATCCCGGCGGCGCGCCGTGCAATCTGCTCGCCATGCTTGCGAAGCTCGGCAGAAAGACCGCGTTCATCGGGAAAGTGGGCGACGACATTTACGGAAGACAGCTGAAAAAGGCGGCGGCGGACGCCGGGATCGCTCTCGAAGGCCTGCTGACCGACAGGGAAGTCCATACGACGCTCGCAATCGTCAGCCTCCGTCCTGACGGAGACAGGGATTTCGCGTTCTACAGGAATCCCGGCGCCGACATGAACCTGAAGCCGGACGAAGTCCCCGAAGATCTCATCAGGAATGCGCGGATCTTCCATTTTGGAACCCTTTCCATGACGCACGACGGGATCAGGAAGGCGACGGAAAAAGCGCTGGACGTCGCGAAAAGATCCGGATGCCTGATCTCGTTCGATCCGAATCTGCGGCCCCCGCTCTGGGACAGCAGGGAAAACATGCTCGCGCAGATGGGGAAGGGGCTGCTTGCCTGCGACATCCTCAAGGTGTCCGACGATGAGCTGCTCGCGTTCACCGGAGGAGAGGACGTGGACGCGGCGGCGGAAAAACTGCTTTCGGATCACCCGAACATCCGTCTGATGACCGTTACGGAGGGAAGGAACGGAAGCAGAGGGTACTTTGGCGGCGTTCGCGTAAAGGTCCCCGCAGTCCTGTCGGACAAGACGGTCGACACGACCGGAGCGGGAGACACGTTCGGCGGGTGCATCCTGGACGGCGTTCTGAAATACGGGATCGACGGGCTGAACGCTGAAAAGCTTCGATCCGTCATGACGTTCGCTGCCGCCGCGTCCTCGATCGTCACGACGAAAAAAGGCGCGCTGGCGGTCATGCCCGACCGGGCGTCCGTGGAAAAACTGATCGCCGGATCAAACTGAACCAACCTATTTTTCATCATATTTGGAGGTGCCGCATGCGGCAGTTGCAATTTCTCAAGGAATACGTCGACGAATTCACGTACAACAACAACCCGACGGAGGAAAAACAGATCCGTCTGGAAACGTCGCTCAAATTCACCGTCCGGTTTGCGGAAAAGAACGATCTGGTGATCGGCGACGCGACGATCATTATTGACGACGCCGGACACGAAGGGATCTTCCGGATCAAGTTTCATCATCTTTCGCAGTTTCATCTCGAGTCCCCCGTGACGGACGAGGCAGGGAAGAAAAGCGTCCACATGGAAGCTTCGCAGATCCTCTATCCGCTCTGGAGCAGCATTCTGCGCTCTTTCTGCGCAAGCGTCAACATCCCCGTGATCCAATTGCCTCCCTACCGCGTTTCCGAAGACAAGATCCAGTCGACGTAAGACGGAACGAGATTCATTTGTATGAAGGAACTGATCAACCAGTACCGCGGACTGCGGCGCGAGGTCTACGTCCTCTTTTTCGGGCGGATCGTCACGAACCTGGGCAGCATGGTCTGGCCCGTCATGACCCTGATCCTGCGGCAGAAGCTCGGACTGACGGCAACCCAGATCTCGTATTTCATTCTCGGCTCCGGGATTCTGATGCTGCCGGCGAGTCTGATCGGCGGAAAGCTTGCCGACCGGTTCAATAAGAAGAGACTGATCATCGTATGCGACGCTTTCAGCATCTTATGCTATCTGCTCTGCGCCGTGCTGCCGCTCGGCTTCGGCACGATCGCGCTTTTCGTCGCGGCCGGCGTCTTCCAGAACGCCGAATATCCCGCGTATGACGCGCTCTTCGCGGACCTGACGACGACGAAGGACCGTGCGCGCGCGTTTTCGCTGTCCTATCTCGGCGCCAATCTCGGACTCGTGCTGTCTCCGACGATCGCCGGACTGCTGTTCAAGGACCATTTGTGGCTCAGTTTCCTGATCAGCGGTCTTTCCATCCTGGCCTCGACCGTGCTGATCGGACTTCTCGTGAAGGACATCACGCCGGTCCGCGACGACGGCGAGGAGGGGCGCTACCAGCAGGCGGAAGTCAAAGGCAGCGTTTTCTCGGTGCTGAAGAACAATCCTCTGCTGTTTATCTTCATCCTGACGAGCGGTCTGTATTACGGCGCTTATGCGCAGTACAATTTCATCATGCCGCTGGATATGGCGTCCGTGCACGGCGACGCGGGGGCGGTCATTTTCGGGACGGTTTCCAGCCTGAACTGCATCATCGTCGTCCTTTTCACGCCGGTGATCACAAAACTGTTCAAACGAATGCGGGACACCGGCAAGATCCTGACCGGACGGCTTCTGATCTTTGCCGGCTACCTTGTCTTCCTTCTGCTGCTCGGCTTCATCCCCGGCTATTACATGGCCATGCTGCTCTTCACCTGGGGTGAAATCTTCTCGACCATTTCCGAAGGACCGTACCTTTCGGTCCGTGTTCCCGGCACCCACCGCGGGCGGATCAACGGCCTGATGAACGTCATCGGCTCTTTCGTCGGCGGAGGCGTGGAACTGGCCGTCGGACAGTTGTACGACCGCGCAGGTTCTTCGTGGACCTGGGTCCTGATCCTGGGCGTCACGCTGCTTTCCGGCTTTTTCGCGGCGATTCTGATCTTCCGGGACCGGAAGGCCTTCCCGAAACTGTATGCCGGCGAACGGAAGGAAACGGCTCCGCAGACGCCTGCGGAAGACTCCGGCGGCGGAGAGAACGAAAACTGAGGGCAGACGGAATGGAAATCCTGCTCCGCCCGTCTTCCGCACCCGGAGTTTCCGTCTGACGTTAACGAACATAAGAAAAGGTCCGCCTGTTTGGGCGGGCCTTGCGATTATTCGGATATTTTTCGGCCATGCGCAGTCCTGATTACCTGACCGCTTCGAGGAAGAGAGGGACGAGGTCCGGGTCGAACTGCGTTCCCGCGCCTTCCGCGATGATCTCTCTGGCCTCCTCCTTCGGGTAGGCTTCTTTGTATACGCGCTTCGAGATCAGCGCGTCGTAAACGTCAGCAATCGCCATCATGCGGGCTTCCAGCGGGATGTCCTTGCCTTTCAGGCCGTCCGGATATCCTTTCCCGTCGTACCGCTCGTGGTGATGACGCGCGATATTGCACGCGACGGTAAAATACGATTCGTCGGAAGCGTCCTTCATCGTTCTGCGGATGATGTCCTCTCCGAGAGCGGAATGCGTTTTCATCAGCTCGTATTCCTCCGCCGTCAGCCTGCCGGGCTTGTTCAGAACAGCGTCCGGGATCTTGATCTTCCCAATGTCGTGCATCGGCGCCGCGATCACGACGTTCTTCAGAAACTCCATCGAGACGTTTGCGTATCTTTCGTCGTGCCTGACCGCGTCGGCGAGCGCGCCGATGTAGCCGCCGGTCCGCAGGATGTGATCCCCGGTGTTTTCGTCGCGCTCCTCGACGACCGTCGCGAGAGATGTGATGATCGAGCGCTGGATCTTTTCCACGCGGACGCTGTTGTGGATCTCACGGACGTTCCGGACGCAGATGACGCCGTAAAGCACCATCCCGACGATGACGAACGTCGCGGTGTTCTGGAGATCGAGCGAGAAGGCTTTTGAGGACTTGAGGAAATAGGACACGACGAGGTAGGCGGCGGATTCCGCCAGCATGAAGGAATACATTCTGACCGGGCGGTCGTCGATAGACAGCGGCAGCATGGAGATGAAGACGATGATGCTGGTGGCCGGGATCTCGAAATTGCTCGGCTGCGTACTGAGAATGCCCGCATAGGCGCAGACCAGAAGCATTTCGCCATAACACAGGAACATGCCGAAAGAAGCGCGGTGCTTATGGTTCTTTATGATCCGGAGCGTAAAGAAGACGAACGCGCTTCCGGCGAAGAGAAAGAGATAGGGGATCCAGATGCCGGAATTCGTCAGCAGATTGACGACGAGAAAAATCAGCCCCATCGCCGCGGAAAGCGCGGAAGTGATGCGAAGCGTCCTCCGGTTGCGCGCCCAGATCATCGGGCGGACGACGTCGTAGTCCTCCTGCGAGAGCGTGCAATAGAGAAGAAATTGTTTGAAATTTCGCTGTCCTGTCATACGAGTTTCTCCGTTCGGAAATGAAAAGCGGGACTATGGATTCCGGCGATTGCTTGACGGCCCTTCGCCGGAAAAAGAGGTAAAAAATTCAGCTATATCGGTCTGAATGGCAGCGTAGGCAAAAGGTCGCCGGGAGAAATGCTGAAATCCGCGCTTTCGCAGAATACCGTCCCTTCGTCAACTTTGATTTGCCCTTTTTTTTGATATGAGGCGAGGATGCCCTTCCAGTTTTCGAGATCATAGTACACAGCGTTCAGCCCCATGCGTTCCGCTATTTGGTATGCGTAATACTTGTAATATCATTGTCCATTTCTTCGTTCTTTTCATTAAGAATAAAGGAGACGTCCTTTCCCAACGCGGCGGAGATTTTCAGAAGCGTATCGAGAGAAATGTTCTGCCCGCCTGCTTCGAGGCGGCAGATATTCGATCTCTTTGTTCCTATCATATCCGCAAGGGACTGTTGTGATAACCCTTTTTCTATTCTTGCCGCCGTCAGAGCGGAAATAATCCGCTGCCGGTCGGATAATAATTTCTTTTCGTCTAACAAAATGTCCCACCTCAATTCCGCTTAGATGTTATCGCAAATGATAACAAATGTCAAGCGGTGAATTGCAACATTTCCGGACTGTACTTCACTTTGCTCATTCCCTCAGTATAACGCATATAATACCACACTTTACGCTCTTATGCAACTCCATACCAGTCCAAAATTTAGTTGCTGTGCCGACTAAAATTAAAAAAAGAGAATCGAGTATTCATAACTTTAGTCCGTTCTGAATACTCGATTTGGTGCACCTGACAGGATTTGAACCTGCACGGTTTCCCGCTAGATCCTAAATCTAGTGCGTCTGCCAGTTCCGCCACAGGTGCGTTTTTTGCTTTTTCCATTATACGCGGAGAACCTGTTTTGTCAAGAAGAATCGTCTTGCGAATCCTTCTTTCGGGCGTTTCCTTCTGCCGGCGTGTCCGCGGCGGCAGCCGGATGGTTCCTTCCGCTTTTTGTGGAATTCGCTTTGTTTTTGAGAAAAAGTATTGAATGTTTTGATACAGTGTGCTAATATTATTGAGGTATTCTATACCGTGTATGATCAACTGATGACTGTGAGGTGAAGAGAGGATGTTCGGACATTCTTTTTTGGGAGGTGTGCATCCGAAAGACGGCAAAAAGCTTTCCGCTTCCGCCGCGATCGAGTCATACGTCCCAAAAGGGGAACTCGTTTATCTGATGAATCAGCACATCGGCGCCCCGGCGTCCCCCGTCGTAAAGGCAGGCGACCGCGTGCTTGTCGGCCAGACGATCGCGGAACCCGGAGGATTCGTCTCCGCGCCGGTCGTTTCGTCCGTTTCGGGCACGGTGAAAGCCGTCGGGCCGCATATCTGTCAGAACGGGGATACCGCGCTGTCCGTGACCGTCGTAAACGACGGGCTTTATGAAACAACTGAATCTTTCGGCGTTGTGAGAGACTTCAGCGCGATGACCCAGGACGAGATCAAAAAAGCGATTCTCGACGCGGGCATCGTCGGCATGGGCGGCGCCGGATTCCCGACGCACGTCAAGCTGGCGGTCAAGCCGGGAATGAAAATCGACTATATTCTCTGCAACGGCGCCGAATGCGAGCCATACATCACCTGCGACTACCGGCTGATGCTGGAACGGCCGGAAAAAGCGGTACTCGGCATGCTGATCCTTCTTTCGCTCTTCCCGGACGCTTCCGGCGTTTTCGGGATCGAGGACAACAAGAAGGACGGCATCGCTTCCGTGCGGAAAGCCGTCGAGCAGGCGGACAATCCGGACCACAGGAACGTCAGCGTCGTTTCTCTGAAAAAGAAATACCCGCAGGGCGGCGAGCGCATGCTGATCTCCGCGATCACCGGACGCAAGATCAATTCCAAACAGCTTCCTGCTGACGCCGGATGCATCGTCGTGAACTTCTCGACGCTGATCGCCGTTGCGGAGGCAGTCGCCGAGCAGAAACCGCTCATCCACCGCGTCGTGACGATCACCGGGGACGCGGTCGCGCGTCCGTCGAATTTCGACGCGCCGATCGGAACGAATATCTCGGAACTCATCGAAGCCGCGGGCGGATTTAAAACAGACCCCGAAAAGATCATCTCCGGCGGTCCGATGATGGGCGCCGCGATCTATACCCTGGACATCCCCGTCAACAAGACGACGTCATGCATCCTGTCCTTCACGAAGGACGAACTCGGCAATTATGAGCCGCAGGAATGCATCCGGTGCGGCAAATGCCTCACCACCTGTCCCGAACGTCTGATGCCGATCAAACTGAAGAACGCGGCCGACGTCGGAGACTATGAAGAATTCGAGAAACTGCACGGGCTTGAATGCATCGGCTGCGGGTGCTGCACGTTCATCTGTCCTGCGAAACGGAAACTGTCTCAGTCCATCACCGCCGCGAAAAACCACGTGCTGGCGGAGAAGAAAGCGAGGGCAAAAAAGGCATGAAAACGCTGAACGTTTCGCTTTCCCCCCATATCCGTTCCGGCGGGTCCACGACCAAGATCATGCTGGACGTCATCATCGCTTTGCTGCCCGCGCTCGGCGTAGGATTCTACGTCTTCGGCTGGCGCGCGCTTCTGGTGACCGCCATCTCCGTTGCGTCCTGCGTACTGACGGAATTCCTTTATGAAAAACTGATGAAACTTCCGGTGACGATCGGAGATCTCAGCGCGGTCGTGACCGGACTGATCCTCGCGGTCAACCTGTACTCCACGGCGCCCTGGTGGATCCCGCTGATCGGCGGCGTATTCGCCATCCTGATCGTAAAGATGCTGTTCGGAGGCATCGGACAGAATTTCATGAACCCTGCGCTTGCGGCGCGCTGTTTCCTTCTGCTGTCCTTCTCCAGGATCATGACGGACTATCCGATCCTTGACGGAATGACGAGCGCCACGCCGCTTTCCATCGTGAGAGACGGAGGAACCGTGGAATATCTCGATCTGCTCTTCGGAACCCATTCCGGAACGATCGGAGAAACGTCCGCGCTCGCAATTCTGATCGGAGCGCTCTACCTCTTCATCCGCCGCGTGATCAGCCCGCGCGCGCCGTTGACGGTCATCGGATCGACCGTCGCCTTCGTCGCGCTGTTCACTCTGATCAAAGGCGAACCCGTGACATTGAATTTCCTTGCGGTCCACGCGTTCGGCGGCGGACTGCTCGTCGGCGCCGTCTTCATGGCATCCGACTACGCCACGACGCCGGTCACCTTCTGGGGTCAGATCATCTTCGGCGTCGTCGTCGGGCTGCTGACGGCTGTCATGCGCTGCTTCAGCAGTTCGTTCGAGGGCATGTCCTTCGCGATCTTGATCGCGAACCTTCTGACGCCGATGATCGAAAAATGGACTTATCCGAGACCGTTCGGAGTACGAAAGGAGCGGAAGAAGGCGTCATGAAAAAAAGCATTCTGAAAGACACGTTGTCGCTCGTTCTCATCACGCTCGTCGCGGCGCTCTGCCTGGCCGGCGTGTTCCAGCTGACGAAAAACTCCATCGCGGAAGCGGAGGACGCCGAACGGATGGACTCCTTCAAAGTCGTGTTCCCGGATGCTATGGATTTCCGCGACATTCCCGCGGAGACGATCGCCGCATGGAATGCGGAGCATCCCGGCGCAGAGCTGATCCTCGGATACGAGGCGCTTGACAAAAGCGGGGGAGACGCTACGGGTCTTGTGCTGTCCGCCGTTTCGCACAAAGGCTACGGAGGCGACGTCACGCTTTCCGTCGGCATCCGAAATGACGGGACGCTTTCCGGCGTCAAGGTCACTTCCATGAGCGAAACGTCCGGACTCGGCGCGAACTGCACGAAGGAAGAATGGGTAGCGCAGTTCAAAGGGATCAAAGCGGAATCCGTCGGATACGTTCGCGACGGAGATCCGGGCGAAGGCGAGATCAACGCCATCACGAGCGCGACCGTCACGACGAAAGCCGTTCTGGAGGCAGTCAACCAGGCGCTTGCGTTCGCGCTGTCGTATATGAACGGCTGAAAGGGGGCGGGATAAACAATGAAAAAACTGCTGGAACGCCTGTATAACGGGGTTTTCAAGGAAAATCCGACCTTCGTGCTGATGCTCGGCATGTGTCCGACGCTCGCCGTCACGACGTCTGCGCTCAACGGACTCGGCATGGGATTGTCGACCGCGGCCGTACTGATGATGTCCAACCTGATCATCTCTCTGCTCCGGAAGCTGATACCGGACCGTGTGCGCATGCCGGCGTACATCGTCGTCGTCGCGTCCTTCGTGACAATCGTCGATCTGCTGATGCAGGCATATGTGCGTTCGCTCTACGCGTCGCTCGGCCTGTATATTCCGCTGATCGTCGTCAACTGCATCATCCTCGGACGCGCGGAAGCCTATGCTTCCAAGAATCCGCCGCTCCTGTCTCTGTTCGACGGCATCGGCATGGGACTCGGATTCACGGTCGCGCTGACGCTGATCGGCGCTTTCCGGGAGATCCTCGGCAGCGGAAGCATCTTCGGCTTCACCATCCTGTCCGACTGGTACGAGCCCGTCGCGCTGATGGTCATGGCGCCCGGCGCGTTCTTCGTGCTTGCGATGCTGACGGCTTTGCAGAATAAGCTGAAAGCGCCCAGCCGCACGAACGACCCGGACAAGTTCTGCACCGGCAACTGCCGTCACTGCATGGATGCCACCTGCAGCATAGGCAACCGCGAGAAACCGGTCGTTCCGGATGAACCGGAAGCGGTTCCGGATTCTCCTGCCGCGCCAGCCGCGGAAGCTTCGGGCCGAAAGGAGGGTGAACAATGACCTACATTGCTGCATTTCTTCTCGGAATATTGAATTTCGCTCTGATCGACAACGTCGTTCTCAGCCGCTTCCTCGGACTCTGCCCTTTCCTCGGCGTCTCGAGGAAAACGTCGACCGCCGCGGGAATGGGCATGGCCGTCATTGCGGTCATCACCGTGTCCTCCGCGATCACGTACGTCATCAACAGATTCGTTCTGCTCACGCTGAATCTCGTATTCATGCGCACGATCGTCTTCATTCTGATCATTGCCGGTCTTGTCCAGACGGTCGAGATCGTGCTGAAGAAAAAACTCCCTTCGCTTTACAAGGCGCTCGGCGTATATCTTCCGCTGATCACGACGAACTGCGCCGTGCTCGGCGTGGCGATCGACAGCGCGCAGAAACAGTATGACTTTTTCCAGACGATGGTCTTCTCCGTCGGCACGGCCGTCGGTTTCCTCGTGTCCATCGTCCTCATGGCCGGGATCCGGGAACGGATCGAACACAACAAGATCCCGAAATCGTTCCAGGGAATGCCGATCGTTCTGATCACCGCGGGGCTGATGGCGATCGCGTTCTTCGGATTCAAGGGGATCTCGTTCGGCAACCTCTTTTGATCGGGGGTGACAGTCGATGGATATACTGATTCCTATTCTGATCGCCTGCGGCGTCATCGCCGGCGTCAGCATCGTCATCGGACTGATGCTCGGGATCTTTTCCGAAAAGTTCAAAGTGGAAGTCGATGAACGCGAGGCAAAAATCAGAGAATGCCTCGCCGGCTCCAACTGCGGCGGCTGCGGATATGCCGGCTGCGACGCTTATGCGAAGGCGATCGTTTCCGAAGGCGCCGATCCCGGACTGTGCAGCGCGTCCGATCCTGCGAAGATCGGGGAGATCCTCGGCGTGAGCGTCGAAGCGGCCGAAAAGAAGGTCGCATTCGTCCGCTGCTCCGGAACCTGTCTGAAGACGAATGCGAATTACAATTTCAATGATACGAAAGACTGCAGGATCGCATACAACGCGCCCGGTCACGGTTCAAAGAAGTGTCCGTTCGGGTGCTGCGGGTTCGGTACGTGCGCGTCCGTCTGTCCGTTCGACGCGATCCGCATCATCGACGGCCTCGCCGTTGTGGACGAAAAGAAATGCCATGCCTGCGGGAAATGCGTCGTCGCCTGTCCGAACCATCTGATCGAGATCATTCCGGCAAAGGCGAAATACATCGTCCGCTGTTCGTCGCACAATCGCGGAAAGGACGTCAAGACGGCCTGCTCCGACGGATGCATCGGCTGCGGAATGTGCATGCGCGTCTGCGAAACGGGCGCCATCGAAGTCGTCAACAACCTCGCGCGCATCGACCAGTCCAAATGCATCGGATGCGGAAAATGCGCGGAGAAATGTCCCTCTAAAATCATCATCAGGCATTCTTCATGAGACGGCGCTCGATTCTGCTTGCGGTCTGTCTGATCCTTAGCTCCGCGCTTTTGCCTTTGTCCTGCGCTTCCGGAGAACAAAGATACAGCGTTACGTATCTTGACGTTTTCGACACCGTCACGGAGTTTTCCGCTTACTGCGGCAGCCGGAAAGCGTTCGACGCCGCAGCGGAGGCCGTGCACGCGGAACTGCTCCGGCTGCACCGCCTATGCGACATCTATCATTCCTACGAAGGACAGACGAATCTGTTTTCCGTCAATCAATCCGCCGCAGACGAGAAACTTTCGCTTGACGCGGACCTGATGAAGATCCTGGAATACGGAAAGCGGTTTTACGGGCTCAGCGGAGGGAAACTGAACATCGCGATGGGCAGCCTGATCTCCTTGTGGCACGACTGCATGGAGCAGGGCGATCATGCGGTTTTGCCGTCCGAGGACGATTTGAGTGCGGCATCCGGTCATATCGGATTCGACGCCGTCTCCATGGACGGCCGATCGGTCAGCCGCTCCGACCGGGACGTCAGATTTGACGTCGGCGCGATCGCCAAAGGGTATGCCGCAGAGTCGGCTGCCGCAGCCGCGAGATCGAGCGGTCTGAAAGACTTTTCCCTGAACATCGGAGGAAACGTTCTCGTTTCCGGAAAAAAGCCGACGGGGAACTGGGTGATCGGCGTCCAGGACCCTGACGGCGGAATCTTTACCAAACTTTATCTGACCGATATTTCCGCCGTCACGAGCGGAGACTATCAGCGATTTGTGGTAATCGACGGCGTCAGATATCATCACATCATCGATCCCGATACCCGGCATCCCGCGGACGGGTTCCGGTCTGTCACGGTCGTTTGCCCGGACTCGTTTGCCGCCGACGCGCTTTCGACATCGCTTTTCTGCATGCCGGTCGAAAGCGGGAAGAAACTTGCGTCGCAGTTCGGCGCGGAAGTGCTTTGGATCCTTCCGGACGGCAGCGCCGTACGGACCGACGGTTTTTCGAAATATGAAGAATAAGAGGCTGAGAAACATCATTTTGATTGCCGTGCTCCTGACGGCAGCCGCGGCCCTTTTCCTGGTCCTGCACAGAACGGCTTCGCCCGGAACGCAGTTTGAGATCCTCTTGAAAGGCGAACGTCTTGGCCTGTATGCGCTTGCCGAGGACCGCGACATTCCGATCGAAGGGATCTGCATCGTCTCCGTCCGGAACGGAACCGTTTTCATGAAAGAATCGAACTGCCCCGGAAAGACCTGCGTGCATCACGCGCCGGTATCGAACGGGGGAGAGACGATCGTCTGCCTTCCGAATCAGGTCGTGATCAGAGTGCTCGGCTCAGACGCAGACGTCGATTACGTCATTTGATCTGTCAGGCACGGAGGTGTTTCG
>CACZRJ010000244.1 GCA_902783535.1 uncultured Ruminococcus sp.
AGTTCCTTGAGGTCGGCATAGTCCCACGCTTCGATCTTCTGGATCTCGTGAGAAGTGCGGAATCCTTCGAAGAAGTTCAGGAACGGAACGCGTCCCTTGATCGTCGCGAGATGCGCGACGGCGCCGAGGTCCATGATCTCCTGCTGGTTGGATTCCGCCAGCATGGCGAATCCTGTCTGACGGCAGGCATAGACGTCGGAATGGTCGCCGAAGATGTTCAGCGCATGAGACGCGACGCAGCGCGCGGAAACATGAATGACGCACGGAAGCAGTTCGCCGGCGATCTTGTACATGTTCGGGATCATCAGGAGAAGTCCCTGGGAAGCCGTGTAGGTCGTCGTCAGTGCGCCGGACGCGAGCGATCCGTGGACAGCACCGGCGGCGCCTGCTTCGGACTGCATTTCGGTCACGTGGACGCGGTCGCCGAAAATGTTCCTTGCGGGTTCGCCGAAAATGTTCTTGTCCGTCGCGGACCAGGAATCGGTCACCTCTGCCATCGGGCTGGAGGGAGTGATCGGATAGATGCACGCCACTTCCGTAAACGCATACGATACATGCGCGGCAGCGGTATTGCCATCCATGGATAATTTCTTGCGGTTGATTTTGGACATGCCATAAACCTCCATTTTTATGTTGTTGAAAACAGTATAGCACTCTTTTTAATTCATGTAAAGTCTTTCCCCTCTTTTTTTGTCAAAAAAATCGGTTGTTTCCGTCCTGCGCTTCCTCCTGCCGGAGAAAGAACCGGTCTGCGCAGAGCGAAGTCCGTCCGTTCACTTTTTCTTCACTGAAAAGTTCAATCATTTTCACTTGCTTTTATCCTGCTTGTATGATATATTAATCTGTGTTTTTCAGACGAAGTCTGTTTTCAGTGCGGATTCCCCGGACGGGATCCGGCCGCGGAAGGTGACATAATTCGCAGAGAAAAATGTGGAAAAACATGTGGAAAAAGTGGAAAACTCATTTCGATTTCCGAAATTCAGCCCATCCATCCGCCCCGGTTTTCCACTTTTCCCGAAAAACCGTGTGGAAAACCCGAAAATAATGCAAAAAGGCTTTCAAATTATGTCAACGTACGACGGAGGTTCAGACATGGACAGCGAAGAAAGATCCGGATACGCGGAGCAGCCCGAATCCAAAGGTTTCCGCGTCGTCAAGAATATCTTCAAGGGCCTTCTTTTCAGTGCGTCGGCAGTCGTCTGGATCCTCGTCTTCTGGCTGATCATCAGCACGCGGGAGCCGTCCTTCTACAAGAAGATGATCTTTACGGACCGGACGCGCGAAGCGGCCGCGGCCGCAGAGAATTATCAGGTCTGGCAGGTGCACGTCCGGACCTGGATGAACTACGACAACAGCATTTCCGTTTCGAACGTCTGGTATTCGGAAGACACGCAGGAACTTGAGATCGGGTTCCGGTTCAACACGAAACTGCTCCGGACAAAGGACGAAAACGGGAACAGCGTCGAGAACACCGTTCTCTACAGTCTGACGGACGGAGACGGCCATGCATACGAACCCGTGAACGTTGAAGAGACCGTCATCGGCAGATACCACTACTACAGGGTGTGCTACTCGAACGTGTCCCTTCCCCTGTCGGCCGACCGGTCGTCCGGCCCCGTCCTGACGCTTTCCTGGACGCGCTCGTCGGACGGAGAGCCGCTTGCATATTATTACGACAAGAACGGAGTCAAAATTAACGACGCGGAACTCGTGATCTACAACGCGGACACGGTCGTTCAGCAGGTTGAATTTGAAACATAGTCACTGATATCGATTTCGAACAAGCGAAAGGAAACAAACGAATGAGAAAGGATAACATTGTCATACGTAAAAAAAGCGGAGGCTTCATGACGGCGGGACTGATCTTTCTCGGATGCCTGATCGTCGGCCTGTTTGTCGCGGCGCTCAGATTCTTCCCATTCGGGCCGGATACAGAGCCTCTGCGTCTGATCCTGACCATCGCCGGCGCTTCCGTGGCCGCCGTCGGACTGATCGGATATATCATCTCCCTCGTCCGCGGCATCAAGCCGAAAGACGCGCTGATCATCACGAACAAGGGATTCACGAATCTGCTGATCGGCGGGAAGGACGGCGTGTACGTCGACTGGATCCAGGTCCGTTCCCTTCGCATTTTCGGACTCAGGAAATCTCCTACGCTCGGGATCACGCTCGCGGATGAAAACGGGTATCTTTCGATGCTTGACGGCAAGGATCTCCGCGAAGCCGAGTACAGCCGTTCCGTCGGCCTTCCCGTGATCTCCATCGCGCAGAAGGACGTCAAGACCGATATCGAAGAACTGAAAAACATGTTCTCCAGAATGGTCAAGGGCGCAATTTCGTGGGAAAACTACATGCGGCAGGAAAAAAGAAAGGAAGCCGTCGAGACCGGATCCGAAGCAGTCTCCGACCCGGTTCCGGCATCCGGCAGCGCTCCCGAAAAGCCGCAGTACAAATCGTTCGCCGAACGCCGCCGCGAAGCCGAGATGCGCGACAGTGCCTTCAAATCCGGTGAAAAAGACCCGAAACACTATACCCAGTCCGTTCTCTTCCCTGACGAAGACGATCAGGAACCGGTTCCGGCTCCTTCCGGCAGGCGTTCCCTTTTCGGAGAGGACGCGCAGAGCGAAGAACCGGCTGTGACGGCTGCACCCGCCGGAACGGACGACATCCGCGAATACACGGCCGGGCCTTCCGACGACGGTAAAGATCCATACGGCACCTTCATTCCCGACGACGATATGGAAGAGATCCCCGCGGACGCTGATCCTGAGGAAAGCGCGGAAAGAATACCGGCGGAAGCCGATACCGAGCCGGACGAGGAGATCATATATGAAGAAGAACCCGCTCCGAAGGCCGCCGCTTTCGGAAGCGAGGACGATGAGGACGACGGTCTGCTGTCTCTGGAAGACGACGAAGACCCGGTTCCCGTCGAAATGCCCGGCCAGGCCGGCAAAACGGCGGAAAACCCTTTCAGCGCATTTGACAAAACGGAAACCAAGGACGCAATCACCATTCTCGATCTCGACGACTGAGCCGAGCCACCTGCTTTTTTTGGGGGTCATCACATGAAAAGAATTCTAACCGTACAGGACATCTCCTGCGTCGGAAAATGTTCCGGCACCGTCGCCGTCCCGGTCCTTTCGGCGCTCGGCGTGGAAGCCGCGCTGCTCCCGACAGCAGTCCTTTCAACGCATACCGGGTTCAAAGGGTTTACCTTTCGGGACCTGACGGACGACATTCCGTCCATCGGCGCGCACTGGAAGGACCTCGGACTGACTTTCGAAGCGTTCTATTCCGGCTATCTCGGATCCATCCGGCAGGTCAACATGGTCCGCGACCTTTTCACGGAGCTGAAGAGAGCGGAAGACCTGATCCTCATCGATCCGGTCATGGCCGACTACGGAAAATTCTATACCGGATTCGGTCCGGAGTTCGCGAAGGAAATGTGCGGCCTGTGCGCGATCGCGGACGTCGTCGTTCCGAATCTGACGGAGGCATGCTTCCTCGATGAAACGCCTTTCCGGGCCGACATGCCGCTCGACGACCAGAAGGAACTCGCAAAACGTCTCGCGGCGCGTGGAATGAAAAAAATCGTCCTGACGGGCGTGCAGACCGGTCCTGATACCATCGGCGCGATGCTTTACGATTCCGATGCCGGAACGTTCGAGATCTCCCAGACCGGAAAGATCCCCGCGGCTTTCCACGGGACCGGCGATCTGTTCGCCAGCGCGCTTCTCGGAGGCATAATGAACGGAATGTCCGTCGCCGAGTCCATGGACGTCGCCGTCGGATATATCGCGGAATGCATGCGCATCACGCTGGAGGACCCCGATCACGTGGACTACGGCGTCGAATTTGAAAAAGCCACGCCCTGGCTGCTGAAGCGTTCCGGGCTGTTCGGCTGATAAGTGACTGACAAAAAAACAGTGTGATTTGCCGCAAAACGAGCAGATCACACTGTTCTTTTTTTCTTTGAAACGGGAATGCATTCCTGCCGCCGGTACGCGCAACTCACCCGAAGGCTTCGAAAGCGGCGATGACTCTGAACATGTCCTCGGAGAAAAGATCCCGCCCGTACGCATCGAGAAATACGTCCGCATACCGGTCCGTTTTGAGATTGTATTCGAGCGACCAGACCGCCCAGTACAGATCGATGTGTCTGTCGCCGAGCCCGGCCATCGAAAGGTCGACGAACGAGCTGAACCGCCCGTTCTTCTGCATGACGTTCGGAAGGCACGCGTCTCCGTGGATCAGCGTATCGCACTTCAGATGATGCTTTCCTTCCTGCATGACCTTCCAGGCTTCCTCTTTGGATGAACAGCGCCATGCCTGCGTGTACACGGACGGGTCATAGAATCCCCCGGAATCGGGTCCTTCCGCAGACGCCGCGTAGCGGGCGTAACGGCTGGAAACAGGGATATGCGGATCCGCGGGATGTGCGTGAAGCGTTCTGAGCGCGTCCGCGAGCGTCCTGCATGCGCGAACGGGATCGCGCAGATCCTTCGTCATGTCTTCCCCGTCCGCTCTGCGGGTCACCAGGTAGTCTCTGTCCAGCGTAATATACCGGACGGCTTCCGGGCCGAGTCCGAACCGATGAAACAGGCGCGTCATCCGGTACTCTCGTTCGAGTTCGCCCGGCGCGTCGCATTTTACGAAAAATCCCTTGCAGGTTTCGAACGACTTCGCATTCGAATGCCCGCTCCTGTCGACCGGTTCCGATTCCCCGATATACGGACGGAGTTCTTCAGGCAGTCTGTTCATGTGCACCTCCAGATCAAATCTTTATTTCATACGCCGTACGCGATCACGCCTGCGACGCCGGCGATGCAGATCAGGAGAATCGGAGAAATGCCGTTTTTCCAGATCAGCTTCGAGCCGAAATAGACGGTTCCGAGGACAGCCGTCAGGATCACAGCGGTATAATCGACGGCGATCTCGGTAAAGCTTCCGATGCAGTTCGTCAGGATCATGAAGACGCCCGTCGCGAGGATGACGCCGATCACGCAGGATGTCAGCGCGCCGAGCATCGACTGAACGGCTCCCTTTTCGACCAGTTTTTTCAGCAGAACCGTCAGAAGAATGACGATCAGAAACGCCGGAAGAATGACGGCGGCCGTCGCGATCACCGCACCCGGGACACCGGCCTTGACGCTGCCGATGTACGTGGCCATATTGACCATGATGGGGCCGGGCGTACTCTCGCTGACTGCGATGATATATGCGAGCTTTTCTTCTTCGATCCATCCGTAGGAAAGCACGACCTCCCGGATCAGAGGAATGGCGCCGTAACCGCCGCCGAAGGAAAACAGCCCGATTTCGAGAAAGCCGGCCAGAAGTTCGAGAAGGATCATTTCGGTTCCTCCTTCCCTTTCCGGCAACGGATCAGATATGCGATCAGTCCGGCCACGGCCGCGGCCGCCATCAGCGCGATCGTCGAAACGCGCAGCGCGAAAATATTGATCGCCATCATGGCGGAAGCCGCGATCGAGAGAATGACGATCGTCAGCGGCTCCTTTTTCATTTTACGGATCATCCTGACCGCCGCGCCGACGATCAGGATTCCGACGGCGATCTTGATCCCGCGGAACGCGCTCGCGACCCATTTGATTTCAAGAAAGCGGTCAAGAAAGAATGATATGAGCAGGATGATCAGGAACGACGGAAGCACGACGCCGAAAGTCGCCGCCAGTGCGCCCGGCAGTCCCTTTTTCTTGTAGCCGATATACGTCGCGCAGTTGATCGCGATCGGTCCCGGCGTGGATTCGGCGATCACCGTGATCCTCATCATTTCATCGTGCGTGATCCATTCCTTCCGGGTGACGCAGATGCGTTCGATCAGGGAAAGCATCGCATAGCCGCCGCCGAATGTGAACAGGCCGATTTTTGAAAACGTCAGGAACAGTTCGAGAATGAGTTTCATCACTTACCTTCTAATTCATGTTGTCCGGGACCGCTTCTTTCCTGTGACGGAGATGGATCCCGATATGGCCGATCCCGAGAATGACGCCCGCGGCGAGCAGAAACGGGTTTCCGCCGTAGACGGCAATGCACAGGACGGCGAAAACGGGAAGCACCGCGCCTGCGACGGGTATCCCGAGCATGCTCCTGTAAAAGTCGGCCATGGTCCTTTCGCTTCTGAAATACCGGATCCAGAACGCCTCGTACAAAAGCATCGCGGCAAGCGCTCCGGCAAGCCACAGATTCCAGAAAGAACAGCCTCTGACGTTGAAATCGCTGAAGATCAGAACCAGACAGCACACCAGAATTTCGCCGGTCCGCTCCAGGATCAGGAGGACTTTATTTTCATTTTTCACATAACGATCGTAATCCTTAGGCTGAAATTTCGTCCAAATGACGTTCGGAACGAACAGCATGACCAAAAAGATCAGCCCGACATACGAAAAACCGAAATGCATGGCCGCACCTCCTCCGCTATACAGTCTTTCTCACTCCCCGCGACTCTTCTTCGGCCGGCGGATGTCAGTTTCCGGCGAATAATGATATTTCTTTCTCAAGAAGGCGGAAGACGTTTGCGATCAGGTAGCCGTCTGCGATCGCATGATTCAGACGTACGCTGACGGGCATGAGCAGGCGGCCGTTCTCCTCTCTGTATTTTCCCCAGTTGACGATCGGGGCGAAGTACAGATATCCGTCCGGAAGTTCGATGTTCATCGCGTCATACGACAGCCACGGGATGAAGGACGCGTCGAACCAGTTCGGATGGTTCGCGGGGTCCAGCAGGTATTCTCTCGTCTTTTTGGCTTCCTCGACGTCCCGGAGCGCGTCCGCATAGAACCGGCTGTAGTCCCTGTCGTATTTCGAATAGACGGGCGTGCATGTTTCGGTGTCGTCATG
>CACZRJ010000245.1 GCA_902783535.1 uncultured Ruminococcus sp.
CGATTCCGCGATCTCCAGACTGAATATCAGGACCGGCGACGAAGTCGAGATCCTGTGCGATTCCGTCAAGCAGATGGAGCAGGACATTAACACCTATATCACGGATCTGACCGCCGTCACTGCGGAAAGGGAACGGATCGGCGCTGAACTGAACGTCGCTACACAGATCCAGGCGGACATGCTGCCGCGTATTTTCCCGCCGTTCCCGGATCGGAAGGAGTTCGACATTTATGCGACGATGACGCCCGCGAAGGAAGTCGGAGGAGACTTCTACGATTTCTTCCTGATCGATGACGATCATATCGCGCTTGTCATGGCGGACGTTTCCGGCAAGGGCGTTCCGGCAGCGCTGTTCATGGTCATTGCGAAAACGCTGATCAAGAACCACGCGCAGGCGGGAGGAACCCCGTCCGAGATCCTGCACAACGTGAATGATCAGTTGTGCGAAGGAAACGAAGCGGAGCTGTTCGTGACCGTCTGGCTTGCCATCGTCGAATTGTCGACCGGAAAAGGACTTGCGGCCAATGCGGGACATGAGCATCCCGCGATCCGACGCGCAGGCGGAGAATATGAACTTTCCGTTTACCGTCATTCGCCGGCCGTTGCCACGATGAGCGGAATGCGGTTCAGAGAACACGAATTCCAGTTGAATCCCGGTGACAGTCTGTTCGTGTATACGGACGGCGTGCCGGAAGCTTCGGACAAGGACTACCAGCTCTTCAATACCGACAGGATGCTTGCGGCGCTCAACCGCGATCCTTCCGCTCCTCCGAAGAAACTTCTGGACAATGTGCGGAGGGAGATCGACAGCTTCGTCGGCGATGCGGACCAGTTCGACGATATCACCATGATGTGTTTCAGCTATGCGGGGAAAAGAAAACCTGAACCGTCTGACGAGCTGACGCTCGATGCGACGGTTGATAACCTGGATGACATGATTGCATTCATAGACGAGCGTCTGGAAAAGCTCGGCTGCGAGCCCTCGGTAAAAATGCAGATCGATGTTTCGGCGGAAGAACTCTTCGTCAACATCGCGAACTACGCATATGCACCGGGGACCGGAAAAGCGACGGTCAGATTCGAGCATCTTGACGACCCGTGCCGCGCCGCCATCACGTTCATCGATTCGGGACTCGAATTCAATCCGCTTGCCAAACCCGACCCGGACCTGTCTCTGTCGGTTGAAGACCGTCCGATCGGAGGGCTCGGCATTTTCATGGCAAAGAGTTATATGGACCGGATCACTTATGAGCGTAAGGACGGGAAGAATGTTCTCCGGATCGAAAAGGCTCTGAAAGCTGCAGATTGACAAATATCTGTCCGGAACACGCAGACGTTCAGATACCGTTTTGAAAAATACAGAAGACGATGCTCCCGTTTGGGGTTGCATCGTCTTCTGTTTTGACGTTTTCAATTTACAGATGAAGAGCGCGCCGGCCTTTCGGCCGGCGTGTGTAACTGATGACCGGGATTGAAAACTCATCGTCATTTTTGTCGTTGACATAAGACTGAAGGCAATCGATTGCGTCGGGACGCCCGCGGAGGATCTCCACAATGTCAAAATAGCTGGAAATTGCATGTCAAATTTGCTGGCCAAGAGAAGACCGCGCCGTCGTTTTCAAATGAACGATTGTCAACAGCACGGTCTTCCTTTTTCGTCTTTTTCTCAATCGGGAACGGAAATCTCCGGATTCAGACCTGAACTCTCCAGCCATTCGGGTCCGGAAGAAGTCCGTACTGGATCCCGGTGATCTCGTCGTACAGTTTTTGCGTGACCTCGCCGATCTTTCCATCGCCGATGGTAATGATCTCATCTTTGAAACGAAGCCTTCCGACGGGGGAGATTACGGCCGCGGTCCCGGTTCCGAACACCTCTTCCAAACGGCCGCTGTGCGCTGCCTCCAGCAGTTCGTCGGCGCTGATCCTGCGTTCTTCGACCTCCATGCCCCATTGTCTTGCCAGCTGCAGGACGGTGTTCCGCGTCACGCCGGGCAGGATGCTTCCGTTGAGCGCCGGCGTCAGAATTTTGCCGTCGATCTTAAAGAAAATATTCATGGCGCCGACTTCCTCGATGTATTTCCGCTCGACGCCGTCCAGCCACAGGACCTGGGAGAATCCGCCGTCGTGTGCTTTCACCTGAGCGATCAGGGAGGCCGCGTAGTTTCCACCTGTTTTCGCGAAACCGATGCCGCCGCGCACGGCGCGAACATATTCGTCCTCGATCCAGATGCCGACGGGAGCCAGCCCGCTCGCGTAGTAAGCGCCGCTCGGAGAGAGGATGATAAAGAAAAGATAGGTTTTCGAAGGCGCGACGCCGAGGAATTCATCCGTGGCGATGATGAACGGACGGACGTACAGGGAAGTGCCCGGATCCGTCGGTATCCAGTCGCGGTCGACATCGACGACCGCTTTGACGGCCTGAACGAAGTCTTCCTCGGGGATCCGGGGGATACAGAGCCTGTCGTTGGAAGCGTTGGCGCGTTTCGCGTTCATGTCCGGACGGAAGAGATACGCGTTTCCGTCTTTTCCGGCGTATGCTTTGAGCCCTTCGAACATCTCCTGGCCGTAGTGGAACACCATTGCCGCGGGAGAGAGAGAGACTCTGTCGAACGGTACGACGCGGGCGTCATGCCATCCTCTGCCTTCCGTGTAGTTCATCACGAACATGTGATCCGTAAAGATGTGGCCGAATCCGAGCTTTTCGCCTTTTTGCGGTTTCTGCTTTGGATGATCGGTCTTTTCGATGCGAATGTTCAGCATGATTCATTTCCTTTCCGTAAAGTATTCATAGCCGGCCTTCACGGCCGTGAGGTTGGCCCCGAGCAGATCGGCGTGTTTCGCGGAGACGACTTTTTTCAAGCCTTCCTCGAAATCGTCGAACCGGACCATCCCGGTCTCTCTGATCATCTTTCCGACCAGGATCATGTTTGCCAGCGTATGAAGTCCGAGCTCGCCGGCCATTTTCGTGGCGGGGACATAGAACGCTTCGACGTCGGTCCTTGAAACCTGCTTTTCGATCATGGAACTGTCGATGAATATTTTAGCGCCTTTTTTTGCGGCGTGCTCGTATTTTTCAAGACTCGGCAGGTTCATCACCGTCAGAACGTCCGGCGAAGAGACGATGGGAGACCCGACCGGAGTGTCCGAAAGGATGACCGAGCAGTTCGCGGTCCCGCCGCGCATTTCCGGTCCGTAGGACGGAAGCCAGCTGACCTGCTTACCTTCCAGCAGTCCTTTGTATGCAAGACATTTTCCGGCGAACAGAACGCCCTGTCCTCCGAATCCTGCGATCAGTATCTGAACGGTCGCCATCTCACTTCACCTCCTCAGCGGTGCGGTCTTTGAACACCCCGAGCGGATAATACGGGATCATGTTTTCCTCGACCCAGCGAAGCGCGTTCTGCGGAGTCATGCCCCAGTTCGTCGGGCAGGAGGACACGACTTCGACGAGCGAGAATCCGCGTCCGTTGATCTGGTTTTCAAATGCTTTCCGGATCGCTTTTCCCGCGTTTCTGACGTTTTTCACATTGTTGACGGCCACCCGCTCGATATATGCCGGTCCGTCGAGCTGGCTCAGCATTTCGCAGACGCGGATGGGATATCCGACGGTTTTCACGTCTCTGCCGTAGGGAGACGTCTGCGTGACCTGACCGGGCAGGGAAGTCGGCGCCATCTGGCCGCCCGTCATGCCGTAAATGGCATTGTTGACGAAGATCACCGTGATGTTCTCGTTGCGCGTCGCGCTGTGAACGGTCTCCGCCATGCCGATGGAGGCGAGGTCGCCGTCGCCCTGATAGGTGAAAACGATCCTGTCGGGCATCGCCCGCTTGAGTCCCGTCGCAACGGCAGGCGCGCGGCCGTGCGCCGCTTCCACCATGTCGCATGCGAAATAATTGTAGGCCATGACGGCGCATCCGACCGGCGCGACCCCGACGGTGACGCCTTCGATCCCGAGTCCGTCGATGGCTTCGGCCACCAGACGGTGGATGATGCCGTGCGTGCATCCGGGACAGTAATGGAACGGCGCGTCGGTCAATGATTTCGGTTTTTCAAATACGGTCATCGTGATTCACCTCCTGTTCGCGGAGCGGATGCTTTCGAGGACCTGCTCCGGAGTGGGGATCATTCCGCCGACCCGGTTGCACAGGGTGACGGGTCTGGAACAGCGGATCGCGAGCTGAACGTCTTCGATCATCTGACCCATGGACAGCTCGACGCTGATGAAATGCTTCGCTTTCTGCGCTGCTTCCGCAAGAGGCTGTTTCGGGAACGGCCAGAGCGTGATCGGACGGATGAGTCCCGCTTTGATCCCGCTTTCGCGCGCGGCGACGACGGCGTTCTTGCTGACCCTGGCCGCGATGCCGAACGCGACGACGACGATGTCAGCGTCCTCGGCCATAAAGGATTCCCACATGGGTTCCTTCCGCTCGATCTCCGCGTAGCGTTCGAAACGCGCGAAGTTCAGCTGCTCAAGTTCCTCGGGCACCAGCGACAGGGAATTGATGATGTTGTGCCTGCGCTTTCCTTCCGTTCCGGTGACGGCCCAGGGTTTGCCGACGGAGGGCTCGACCGGCGCCGGAAGTTCGACGGGTTCCATCATCTGGCCCATCGTTCCGTCTGCGAGCAGCATGCATGTGACGCGGTAGTTGTCGGCCAGATCGAATCCCTTGATCGTCAGATCCGCCATTTCCTGCGCGGAGGCCGGCGCGAGAACGATCATGCGGTAGTCTCCGTGCCCGCCGCCTCTGGTGGCCTGGAAATAATCCGACTGGGACGGCTGAATGCCGCCGAGTCCGGGGCCGCCGCGCTGTACGTTGACGACCAGCGCGGGCAGATCGCTTCCCGCCAGATAGCTCAGGCCTTCTCCTTTCAGGGAGATGCCGGGGCTGGAGGAACTTGTCATGACCCGTTTGCCTGCGCTGGCGACGCCGTAGACCATGTTGATCGCGGCGATCTCGCTTTCCGCCTGCAGGAAGCAGCCGCCGATCTTCGGCATGCGTTTGGCAAGGTAGGCGGCGATTTCCGTCTGCGGGGTGATCGGGTATCCGAAGTAGTGGCGGCATCCGGCGAGGATCGCCGCCTCGGCGATGGCTTCGTTGCCTTTCATCAATACTTTTTCTGCCATACCGTTCTCCTTTCCGGTCACTTTTCGACCGTGATCACGCAGTCCGGGCACATGGTCGCGCAGAAGGCGCATCCGATGCACTGAGACGGGTCGGTGATCTCGGCCGGGGAATGACCCTTTTTGTTCAGCTTGTCTTTTGACAGCGCGATGATCTTTTTCGGACAGGCGTCCACGCAAAGGCCGCAGCCCTTGCACAGATCCGTCATAAACGTGACCTTCGGCATAATTTTTCTCCTTATTTTCGATTCATTCTGACTTGGTGTATTTCGTAATATTTTTTCTGCAGATCGAGCGGGAAGAGGTCGGGGATCCTGCCTTTCAGCTCTTCGGCGAGAATTCGCTCGGCGCAGGTCATGCAGACGTCCAGTCCGGACAGCCGGCTCAGTTCGTCCGCCTTCCCGACCGTGCGGAGCACTGCTTCCGGGGTCGTCTCCTCCGCGAGGTTGGAATTGTTGACGATGCCGGTGAACGGGATGCCGCCCGCGGCTTCGATCTCCCTCATGACGGACAGAGCGCTGCCTGCGTCCGGCGTCAGCGGCCGGTAGAAATTTGCGACGAACAGCATGTCGTAATCGTTTTCTTCGAGAATATACGGCGCGTAGCGGCCGAGCGCGAGCGCGCCGCGGTCGTCTCCGCCGACGTCGAGGACCGCGTGGAGCGAACGGTTCTGAACGGCGCCGTAAAGTTCCTGCGGCAGGGCAGGAAGGTCGACGTTCGAATTGGCGAATTCCGGCGCGATCAGTCTGACGCCGGCCTCGTCGAGTTCCGCTTTGGAATCTTTCGTGCGGAAATACGGATTGACGATGTCCAGGTCGCAGACGACCGTATCGAACCCCGTCTTCTTCAGATGCAGAGCATAGTTGACGGCGATGTTCGTCTTTCCGCTGCCGTAATGTCCTCCGAAGAGGGTGATCCTCCGGGCTGTCACAGCCTGCTGCGGATGATCTTTCCGCTCACGGTCTTCGGAAGCTTTTCACGGAATTCCACGATACGGGGATATTTGTACGGCGCCGTTTTGGATTTGACGTAGTTCTGGATCTCTTTTTTCAGTTCGTCGGTGCCTTCCGTGCCTTTCGTCAGCACGATGACGGCCTTGACGACCTGTCCGCGGATCTCGTCCGGCGCCGCGCAGACGCCGCATTCGAGGACATAGGGGAGTTCCATGATCACGTTTTCGATCTCGAACGGCCCGATCCGGTAGCCGGAAGACTTGATCAGATCGTCCGTGCGGCCGACGTACCAGTAGAAGCCGTCCTCGTCGCGCCAGGCGACGTCTCCGGTATGATAGAGTCCGTCGTGCCAGGCTTCCGCGGTTTTCTCGGGATCTCCGTAGTATTCCACGAACAGTCCGCACGGACGGGACGCGTCCCGCTCTGAACGGACGACGATCTCGCCGGTTTCGCCGACGTCGACGCTGTTGCCGTCCTTGTCGACGATGTCGATGTCGTAGCCCGGGACGGGTTTGCCCATGGAACCGATCTTGTGGGAATCTCCGACGAGGTTGCCGATCATCAGCGTGCTTTCGGACTGTCCGAAGCCTTCCATGACCTGCAGTCCGGTCAGCCGTTCCAGCTGCTTGAAGACTTCCGGGTTCATGGCTTCGCCGGCGATGGTCGCATGCTCGACGGAACTGAGGTCGTATTTCTTCAGGTCTTCCTTGATGAGCATCCGGTACATGGTCGGCGGCGCGCAGAACGTGGTGATGTGATACTTCGCAAACAGGGGAAGGATGTCGGACGCCTTGAAACGGTCGAAGTCATAGACGAAGGTCGCCGCTTCGCAGAACCACTGCCCGTAGAGTTTTCCCCACATCGCTTTCGCCCAGCCGGTGTCGGAGATGGTGAGATGCAGCCCGTCGGGGTCGACGCAGTGCCAGTATTTCGCGGTGATGAAGTGCCCGAAGGGATACTTGTGGTTGTGCGTCGCGATCTTCGGGTATCCGGTCGTTCCGGAAGAGAAGAACATCAGCATCAGGTCCTCGCCTTTCGGAGAGTCCTCCGTGCGGGGGAAACTGTCCGGAAAGACGGCGTATTCCTTGTCGAAACTGCGCCAGCCTTCCTTTTCGCCTCCGGCGAGGATCAGGATCTCCGGCAGACCGGTTTCCTGCTTCGCGAGTTCCACCTCGTGCGCTGTCCCGCCGTCGGCTGTACAGACGACTGCCTTCACTCCGGCAGCTTTGAAGCGGTAGGAAAAGTCGTGTTCCACCAGCTGGTTGGTGGCCGGGATGGCGATCGCGCCGAGTTTGTTGAGACCGAGCATGGCGAACCAGAACTGGTAGTGACGTTTCAGGACCAGCATCACGCGGTCGCCTTTCCGGATGCCGAGAGAAGAGAAATAGTTCGCGGCGCGCGCGCTTTCACGGCTGATGTCCCGGAATGTGAACCGGCGTTCATTCATATCTTTATCGAGATGCAGCATGGCCAGCTTCTCGGGTTTGGTCCGCGCGAGCTCGTCGACAACGTCGAATGCGAAATTGAACCGGTCCGTATTGAGGAATTCGACGCTGACCGGCGTGCCGTTCTCGTTCTTTTCGACGCGCGTCCACTGTTTGTAAATGCGGTTCTTGGATTCCTTTCCGAGCCGGCGGGGGATCTGCGTGGGCTCCGGCTGTTCCGGAACGAGTTCCGGGATCGGCTCTCCGGAAGGATTGAGGACGATCGCGTAGAAGAGACAGTCCTCGTTTCCGACGGCCGCCATGCCGTGCGGCTTGGAGCTGTCGTAATAGATGCTGTCGCCTTCGTGAAGGACCTCGATGTGGTCGCCGACGCGCACTTTCAGGCTACCCTTGATGACGATGTCGCATTCCTGGCCGTCGTGGCTGGTCAACTCGATCTTTTCGTCGGGCGTGTAGACGGCGTGAACGAACAGCGGCTCCGCGATCCTGTTCTTGAACGCGTGGGCGAGGTTGAAGTAGGTCATCCCGTGCGCTTTTTCGATTTTCTGGCCGTCGCCGCTCCTTGTGAGCGTATACCCGGACAGGTTCGGGCTTGTGCCTTCGATGATGTCCGTGACGTCGACGTTGAAGGCGGACGCGCAGCGGTAAAGGAAGGCGAAGTTCAGATCGCTGTCGCCCTTCTCGCAGGCAATGTATTCTTCGACGCTGACGCCGGTCTTCCGGGCCATCTGCTCTTCGCTCAGTCCCTCGATCTCCCGAAGTTCCCGGATGCGAAGCGCCATCTGCCGGATTTTGTAGTCCAGACTCGTTGTTGACGGCATGTCTCAATCTCCTTTGAAAAACTGATTCATCTAATGAAAAGACCCATCCCAAAGCATTTTCCTTTGAGACGGGTCGGTCACCCGCGGTACCACTCAAATTGCGCGCGGAAAGCGCGCCACTCTGAAAGAGCCTTTCAGGCTCTCTTCTGCATTGACGCCGCAGGTCGCGGAAGGATTCTACTTGCCCTTTGCAAAGGGCTTTCTTTCCTTCGGCTCGGGGGCGACAGAACGGGAATCCGTGCCGGTGGCTCGCAGCATCCGCCATCTCTCTTGAGGCAGGTCTTTCCCTTCACTCCCCGTCGCAGCCTTTAATTTAATACCGAGTTTACAACGGCATCACTGTTTTGTCAAGTGTTTTCACCGTTTTTTCAGACCGCTTTACAGCAGATTTCTTTGAATTTTTCCGCTGATCGTTTTCGGCAGTTCAGACCGGAAAACGACGATGCGCGGATACTTGTACGGTGCCGTATGCGTCTTGACGTAATTCTGGATCTCCTTCTTCAGTTCCTCGGTGCCTTCCATGCCTTTCGTCAGTACGACGCTGGCCTTGACGACCTGCCCGCGGATGGGGTCCGGGGCCGCGGATACGCCGCATTCCAGGACGTAGGGGAGTTCCATGATGACGTTCTCGATCTCGAACGGACCGATCCGGTAGCCGGAGGACTTGATCACGTCGTCGATGCGGCTGACGTACCAGTAATAGCCGTCCTCGTCCTTCCACGCAACGTCTCCGGTATGATACATGCCGTCATGCCACGCGCGCGCAGTCTGCTCGTCGTCTCCGTAATAGCCCTTGAACAGGCCGCAGGGGACCTTTTTGTCCGTCCGGACGACGATCTCTCCGTTCTCGCCGACGCCGACGCTCTTTCCGTCCGGGTCCACGATGTCCACGTTGTAGGAGGGGACCGGCCTGCCCATCGCGCCGGGTTTCGGCATGGTTCCGTAGAGATTGCCGATGACGAGGGTGGTCTCGGTCTGGCCGAATCCCTCCATGATCTTGAGACCGGTCGCCTTTTCGAACTGCACCATGACTTCCGGGTTCAGCGCTTCTCCGGCCGTCGCCGCGCAGGTGATGCTGGACAGGTCGTACTTGGACAGATCTTCCTTGATGAGCATCCGGTACATGGTCGGCGGAGCGCAGAAGGTCGTGATGCTGTATTTCTTGAACATGGGGAGGATCTTCGCGGGATCGAAGCGGTCGAAATCATATACGAACACGGCGCTTTCGCATTCCCACTGCCCGTAGACCTTGCCCCACAGCGCTTTGCCCCAGCCCGTGTCGGAGATGGTCAGATGCAGTCCGTCGTGCTTCGCGCACTGCCAGTATCTGGCGGTGACGAAATGGCCGAGCGCGTATTTGTAGCTGTGCGCGGCGATCTTCGGGTATCCGGTCGTGCCGGAAGAGAAGAACATGACCATCGTGTCGTTTCCGCAGGGAGCGTCGTCCGTCCGGTGGTAGCTGCTCCGGAACAGCTTGTATTCCGAATTGAAATCGCGCCAGCCTTCTCTCGGGGCGCCGACGATGACCTTCGTCTTCACGTCCGGACAGCGCGCGGCGGCAAGATCCGCCTGACGCGCGGTGTCGCCGTCTCCGGTGCATACGATGGCGCTCACGCCGGCCAGCTTGAAGCGGTATTCGAAATCGTGCTCGAGCAGCTGGTTGGTCGCCGGGATGGCGATGGCGCCGATGCGGTGCAGCGCGAGCAGGGAGAACCAGAACTGGTAGTGGCGCTTGAGCACCAGCATGACGCGGTCGCCCCTCTTGATTCCGAGCGAGGCGAAATAATTGGCGGTCCTGCAACTTTCCTTCTTGATATCGGAAAACGTGAACCGGCGCTCGGTCATGTCGTTCGAGACGTGGACCATCGCCAGCTTGTCCGGACGGACGTCCGCGATGGCGTCGACGGTGTCGAACGCAAAATTGTATTTGTCTTCGTCCGTGAACGAGATGCCGGTCAGACGGCCTTTCTCGTCCTCTTCGCAGTGAACGAAGCGCTCGATCAGGAAGGTCTCCGTCTGGCGCGCGGCGCTGATGGTCTTCGCGGTGTCCAGCGTTTCCCTGGTGTCCGCGCCGGGAATGACGACCGCGCAGAAGACGCAGTCCTTTCCCTCGACGGCGATCATTCCGTGGGGCGTGGAGCTGTCGTAGAAGATGCTGTCGCCGGCGTGCAGGATCTCGGTATGGCCTCCGATCTGCACCTTCAGGCTGCCGTCGAGCACGAAGTCGAATTCCTGTCCGCTGTGCGTCGCGCAGTGGATGGGCAGGTGCTGCTGCTTCTCGGAATACTCGTAGCGCACCCAGTGCGGCTCCGCGAG
>CACZRJ010000246.1 GCA_902783535.1 uncultured Ruminococcus sp.
CCATCCCGAAAAAGCTGAAGAATTTCTTCATCGGGATCTGGACGTTCCTCAAAAAGTGCGGACTCGCCGTCAAAAACGAGGCGGTTGACATCGTACAGACCTTTATCCGCGGTTCCTGGCAGACCAAGGTTTCCTATCTCGTCATGGGATTCGGCAACCTGGCGCGCGGGCAGATCCTGCGCGGTCTGCTATTCCTTCTTTTCGAAGGCGTATTCATCGCATATATGATCCTTGCCGGAGCGCACTGGCTCGGGAAAATGTTCACCTACGGCTCCGCGGCCGGAACCTTTACGATCGGTTCGGAAGCCGGACAGGCGAACGTTTACGATCCTGATCTCGACGCCTACGTCTCCGCGCCCGGCGACGACTCCTTCAAGTGTCTTCTATACGGCCTGCTGACGATCATATTCATCATCGCGCTGATCATGACGTGGCGGATGAACGTCAAGCAGAACAAGATCCTGGACGGCATCGTCCGGTCCGGAAAAAAGATCAAGAGCGGCAAGGAGGACCTGCATTCGCTTCTGGACGACCAGTTCCACAAGACTCTGCTCGCGCTTCCTCTGACCGGCATCCTTGTCTTTACCGTCATGCCGATCATCTTCATGATCCTGGTCGCGTTCACGAACTACGACGCCCAGCACGACGGCTACAGCAACCTCTTCTCGTGGATCGGGATGCAGAACTTCAACGAACTGTTTTCGTGGAGTTCCGGCTCCAGCAATCTGACCGCCGCGTTCGGCGAGATCCTCGCGTGGACGCTCATGTGGGCTTTCTTCGCCACCTTCACGAACTATTTCCTCGGCATGCTGGTCGCAATTCTGATCAACAAGAAGGGGATCAAACTCAAGAAGTTCTGGCGCGGCGTGCTCGTTCTGACCATCGCGATCCCGCAGTTCGTTTCTCTTCTGTACGTCTCGAAGATGTTCTCGGACAACGGACTGATCAACGGCTTCCTGCTCGACATGGGATGGATCCAGCAGGCGATCCCGTTCTGGACGGATCCCGTCATGGCAAGGATCACCGTCATCGTCGTCAACATCTGGATCGGCATTCCGTATCTGATGCTGATCGCGACCGGCATCCTGATGAACATCCCGCAGGACCTCTACGAATCCTCGCGGATCGACGGCGCGAACGTCTGGCAGCAGTATACGCGGATCACGCTGCCGTATATGCTGTTCGTCACGGGACCGTATCTCCTGACGAGTTTCATCGGAAACATCAACAACTTCAACGTCATCTACCTTCTGACGGGCGGAGCGCCGACGAACCCGAAACTGCTGACGAGCGGCGGTTCGGCGGGAGATACCGACCTTCTGATCACCTGGCTGTTCAAGATCACGACGGGCGCGGAGAGCAACTACAAGCTCGCGGCGGTCATCGGTATCATGATCTTCCTTGTGGTCGCGGTCCTGTCGCTGATCGTCTACAACCTGATCCCGTCCACGCGCAATGAGGAGGACTTCCAATGACGACGACAAATACGAACGAAAAAAGGGTTTCGCCCTCCTCCGAAAAGAAACACATGGGCATGAAGGCGAAGGGGCGCATCAGCAATACGATCACTTACGTGTTCCTTGCCGTTCTGCTCGTCGTGTGGATCTTTCCGTTCTTCTGCATCTTGATGGAATCCTTCCGCTGCGAAACCGCCGGCCTGGCGGGATATCTGCTGCCGAAGAAGTGGGGATTCGACAACTACGTCAAGCTTCTCACGGAAACCGACTTCCTGAAATGGTACGGCAACACGCTGATCATCGCGATCTTCACCGCGATCTTCCAGACGCTGATCGTTCTCTGCATGAGCTATACGCTTTCCCGTCTCCGCTTCAAGGGGCGCAAGCTGCTGATGAACGCCATGCTTGTCCTGGGCATGTTCCCGGGATTCCTGACCATGATCGTTCTTTACAAGGTCCTGAGCGGCATGGGACTGGCCGGCGCCGGATCCGTCCCCGGGCTGATCCTGATCTACTGCGCGTCGTCCGGTATGGGATATTACGTATCGAAGGGATATTTCGACACCATCCCGAAATCGCTGGACGAAGCGGCGAGAGTGGACGGCGCGACGCGGTTCCAGGTCTTCAAGAAGGTCATCATGCCTTTGACCAAGCCGATCGTCATCTATACCGTCCTGTCCGCATTCATGGCTCCCTGGGGCGACTTCATCTTCGCGAACTACATCGCAAACAACACGTCCGCCGGATACAACGTCGCGGTCGGATTGTGGAGCTGGACGACGAAGACCTCCGTCGGAACGCATTACACCATGTTCTGCGCCGGCGGCGTGCTGGTCGCTCTGCCGATTACGATTCTGTTCATGTTCCTGCAGAAATACTATGTGGAAGGCGTTACTGGCGGCGCCGTGAAAGGATGATCTGAGATGGCAACCGTAAAATTAACCGATGTCAAGAAAATTTACGGCAATCATGTCGTTGCCGTACACGATTTCAACCTGGAGATCAAAGATAAGGAATTCGTCGTATTCGTCGGTCCGTCCGGATGCGGAAAATCGACGACGCTGCGCATGATCGCCGGCCTTGAGGACATTTCCGAGGGCACGATCGAGATCGACGGCGTGGTGGTCAACGACCTGCAGCCGAAAGACCGCGGGATCGCGATGGTCTTCCAGAACTACGCGCTTTACCCTCATCTGACCGTTTTCGAGAACATGGCGTTCAGCCTGCGTCTGCGTCACGCGCCGCAGGAGGAAGTCTATCAGAAAGTCACCCAGGCGGCGGAGATCCTCGGCATCACCGAGTATCTGACCAGAAAACCGCGCGCTCTGTCCGGCGGTCAGCGCCAGCGCGTGGCCATCGGCCGCGCCATGGTCCGCGACTCCAAC
>CACZRJ010000247.1 GCA_902783535.1 uncultured Ruminococcus sp.
ATTTTTCGTCCTTCTGGGACGCGCAGCCGAGCACGGCCGTTTTTCCCATGGACGCGCATCTCCGGACGGTCTGTCCGCTCTGGCGGTGGCTTTCCGCCGTCACGGAACAGGTGTTGACGATATAGAAATCGCATGGCGGGGTCTTGGCTCCGGCCGCTTTTTCGACGGCGAACCCCTTTTCTTCCAGCGCTTCGGCAATGGCGGTCGATTCGTACAGATTGACCCTGCAGCCGAGCGTCAGGATTCCGACGCGTGGTTGTGACATGATTTGAACTCCTCGTACTTGTCCCTTGCGCCGAGCAGGTTCAATGCTTCCAGCAGAGCGTTGCCCGTCAGCGTTTCCGGAAGAGACAACGCTCTCGCAAGTTCTCTCCGTCTTGCGGACGAATCCTGTTTTCCCGTGAATCCGTCGGCATACCATTCCGCCTTCGTGACGGCGCGCACGGGATCGACGGAGGCTTTTTCCCTGCTGAACGGAAGCAGAAGATCGTAAAGGATATCGGCGTCCGTTCCCTCCACGCCGAGCAGTCCGTCGGCGGAAGGCGCGCTCTTCCTTTTTTCCTTCCCCTTCAGCGGCGGCGCATAGACCTGATAGATCCTGCCTTCGTCTTTTCCGGAAGATCTGTCCTCCGGAAGCAGTCCCTTCAGACGAGATCTGAGAAAACTGCCCGCGCGGTCGCTGTCCGTCAGAAGGATGAGCCCGGTTTTCGCGATGACGGCGCGAAGCATGTCCAGCTTCTCCCTGTCGTGAAAGACGGAAAACCCGTTCAGCACCAGGATCGGCGTCTCAACGATCGCGTCCAGCTTGATCTTGTCGTATTTTCCTTCGACCGCCACCGGGCATCGGAGCGAGAGCTTTTCTCTCTTCCGGGCGTATTCAGCGTTCGCCATAGGTGCAGATCCTGTAGATCATCAGTTCCATCACGGCCGCCTTGTCAGCGCGGTTGTTCTTGACGGTCGCGTCGGCGGAAGCGATGACGGAAGCAGCGAATTTCAGACGTTCGATCGAAACGTTTCCGGTCCGGATGGACTGGGCGGCCCTGTTCACGCGCCAGGAGGGCGCCTTCAGCTCGGAAGCGATCGCCTGGATGCTTTTTCCGGCGTCCAGCCCCGACTTCACGGCCAGCATCATCTGATAGTGGCCGGCCAGATATCCCAGAGACATCGGCACGCTTTCGTCCGTCAGGCGGACGGTCTGCAGGATCTTCCGCGCGCCCGCGATGTCTCTTCTGTTCATGCAGTCGGCGACGTCGAAGAAGACGGCGCTCTCATTGGAGCAGCAGTAGGTGCGGACGTCCCTCTCGGTCAGCGGCTTTCCGGCGTAGACTTCGCAAAGCTTCGAAATCTCCGACTGGAGCGTATACATGTCGGCGCCGCAGTAATCGATCATTTCGGCGGGCAGTCCGGGAGAGATCTCGACCTTGGAGGCGGCGAAATGTCTGGCGATCCATCTGACGAGTTCCTTTACGTCTCCGGAATCGAACTCCACCACCAGCCCGCAGGTCTCGACCGCTTTCCGCACGGCTTCGAATCCGCTCTGCTTCTTCGTTTTTCCGCTTTTCTCGCTGTCTCCCTGCTTCTGGCTTCCGGAGGACGCCGGCATGTCGTCGGCGCGCAGAAGGATCAGCACGGTGACCTCGTCCGGCACGTTTTCGAGGAGGGCGGCGTACGCTTCCCCGTCTTCGGACGTGCATTTGTCCGGCCTCAGATTCCGGATCTCTATGACCTTCCGGTCCCACATCATCGGCGGCGTGTCGATGGCGTCGGACAGATCGGAAGGCGTCATTTTTTCGGCGTCGAACGGCAGATAGGCGAACTCCGGCAGCGGCGCGTCCTTCACGAGCGAACGGATCACGCGGACGTAATAGTCCTTCGTATACTCCTCGTCTCCGCAGAAAAGGAATACCCCGCCAAGTTTGTTTTCCTTGACGCGCTTCTTCAGCAGTTCTATGGAAGACGGGCCGTCGTCCGGCCGGCGGCTTCTGTATCCGGCAGCGCTCATAATCCTCCGTCCCGGACCCCGCTGGGGGTCCGTGCTATCAGAAAAGTTTGTCCGAAGGGAATTTTTCCCCTCCGAGCAGATGGAAATGCAGATGCATGACCGTCTGGCCGCCGTCTTCGCCGCAGTTGGAGATCAGGCGGTAGCCGCGTTCCTTCAGCCCGAGCGATCCGGCGACCTTCGGAACGGCTTCCAGAACGGCTTTCACGTCGTCCGCGTTTTCTCCGTTCACCTCGTTCAGCGATCCGATGTGCTTTTTCGGGATCAGAAGCACGTGGACCGGAGCGAGCGGATGGATGTCGCGGAACGCAAGCACTTTTTCGTCTTCGTAAACGCGGTCGGAAGGGATCTCCCCCGCCGCGATCCTGCAGAACAGGCAGTTGTCCATTTTTTTACCCCTTATCTGTCGGTCATTGTCTTCAGAACTTTTTCGGCTTCCGCGAACGCGTCGGGCAGTCCGGCGGGATTCTTTCCGCCGCTCGTCGCGTTGTCCGGGCGTCCGCCGCCTCCTCCGCCGACCAGCGGGGAGATGGCCTTCAGCAGATTTCCGCAGTGCGCGCCGGCCGAAAGCGCGGCTTTGCCGCAGCCGCATGCCAATTGCACTTTTCCTTCGTTCTCGGACGCGAGCAGGACGACGAGATCCGCGTGCCCGGACGTCAGACGGTCCAGCGCGGAGCGCATGGTATCCATCGGCAGTCCCTTGAAAGAGCCGGTCAGCAGTCTGACGTTTCCGGCCTGTTTCGCGCTGTCCGCCTGTGAAGCCAGTTCGTTCAGCATGCCTTCGAGCTGGAGATTGTCCAGCGTCTTCTTCAGGGACTTGACTTCGGTCTGCAGCGCTTCGGCGCGGTGCATTGCGTCCTCGTATCCGTTCGCCTTCAGGGCGTTCTCCAGTCCGTTCAGTTTCTCCCGGTCCTCGCGGGCGAGCTGCAGACTGGCGAATCCGGTCGCGGATTCGATCCGGCGGACGCCGGCCGCGACAGAAGACTCGGACAGAATGCGGAACAGACCGATCTGCGCGGTGTTCGACACGTGCGTGCCGCCGCACAGTTCCTTGGAGACGTCTCCCATCCGCACGACGCGGACGGTCTCGCCGTATTTCTCGCCGAACAGAGCCATGGCGCCGCTCGCGATCGCCTCCTGCTGGCTCATCAGGTCCGTTTCCACCGGAAGGCCGCTCAGGATGCTGCCGTTGACAAGGTCCTCCACTTCCCGGATCTCTTCCGTCGTCATCGCGGTCGGATGCGAGAAGTCGAAGCGTCCGCGCTGATCGTCGACGTAGGAGCCCGCCTGCTGCACGTGCGTGCCCAGCACCTTGCGGAGCGCCGCCTGCAGCAGATGGACGGAGGAATGGTTGCGCATGATCGCCTGTCTGCGCGCCGCATCGACTTCCGCGGTGCATTTTCCGAGCGCGATCGTGCCGTCCTTCAGTTCGCCGGAATGCAGGTAAACGCCTTCGGCCGTCTTTTTGACGTTCGCGACTTCAAAGGAGCCGCTTTCGGTGCGGATGACGCCCCGGTCGGCCACCTGGCCGCCCATTTCCGCGTAGAAGGGGGTCTTGTCCAGAACGAGGACCGCTTTGCCGCCCGAAAGGACGGACGCGGGTTCGTTGCCTTCGATGATGTTGATGATCTCGGCGTCCGCGTTCAGCGTCTCGTAACCGACGAACTCGGTCGGGCGGGTCTTGTCGATGCCGCCGAGCGAATCGTCCTCCCAGCTCATGTCGCCCAGAGCGGCGCGCGCTTCGCGGGCGCGTTTCTTCTGCTCCTGCATCAGCTCGCGGAAAGCGTCCTCGTCGATGGAGAGGCCCTTTTCCGCGGTGATCTCGCGGGTGAGGTCCACCGGGAATCCGAACGTGTCGTAGAGTTTGAAGATCTCCTTCCCCTCCAGGCTGGTCCTGCCGGCGGCGGAAGCGTCCCTGATCATCTTGTCCAGGATGCCGAGTCCGGCGTCCAGCGTCTGGCGGAAGCGTTCCTCCTCCAGGCTGATGATCTTGCGGATATAGTCGCGGCGGGAAACGAGCTCCGGATAGGCTTCTCCGCTCTCGTGGATGACCGTGTCGCAGAGATCGGCAAGGAAGGGGCCTTCGATGCCGAGCAGCTTTCCGTGCCGCGCGGCTCTGCGCAGGACGCGGCGGAGGATGTATCCTCTGCCCTCGTTGGACGGAAGCACGCCGTCGCTGATCAGGAAGGTCGCGGTGCGGATGTGGTCGGTGATCACGCGCAGAGAGACGTCCTTGTCGGACCCGGACGCGTCATACTTCACGCCGGCCATCTCGCAGACCTTCAGCATGATGTTCCGGATGGTGTCGACTTCGAACAGGTTGTTGACGTCCTGCATGACGCAGGCGAGACGCTCCAGTCCCATGCCGGTGTCGATGTTCGGATGCGCCAGACGGGTGTAGTGCCCGTTGCCGTCGCCCTCGAACTGCGTGAAGACGATGTTCCAGATCTCGATGAAGCGGTCGCAGTCGCAGCCCGGCCCGCAGGTCGGCTTGCCGCAGCCGTATTTCTCTCCCCGGTCGAAATAGATCTCGGAGCAGGGGCCGCAGGGGCCGGAACCAATCTCCCAGAAGTTGTCTTCCTTGCCGAGACGCACGATTCTGGAGCGCGGCACGCCGGTCTTCTCCCAGATCTCGATCGCCTCGTCGTCCTTTTCATAGACGGACGGGTAGAGACGGTCCTCCGGGATCTCCAGGACCTTCGTCAGGAATTCCCATGCCCACGGAATGGCCTCCGGCTTGAAATAGTCGCCGAAGGAGAAGTTGCCGAGCATTTCGAAAAACGTGCCGTGGCGCGCCGTCTTGCCGACGTTGTCGATGTCCAGCGTCCGGACGCATTTCTGGCAGGTCGTCACGCGTTTGCGCGGCGGAACCTTCTCGCCGGTGAAATACTTTTTCAGCGGCGCCATGCCGGCGTTGATCAGAAGCAGTGAGTTGTC
>CACZRJ010000248.1 GCA_902783535.1 uncultured Ruminococcus sp.
ACGCCGTTGTGTTCCCAGAAACGCATGTCTTCTATGGCGACATACGCCTTGACAAGCTGCTGGGGGATGTCGCTGTACGCGACCCACATCCTGTTTTCGCTTGAGGAGAGACGGTCGTCTTCGAGTTCGACCTCCCGCCCCTCGTCATTGACGTAATAGAGCGAGGTCGTCAGGGAGGAATCGTATTTCAGATTGTCCAGCTCCGGGAAGTCAGAATTTACGTAGTTTCCCAGGTAGATCATGAACGCGAGCGCGACGCATGCGGCGACAAGGACGCCGATGATCAGGACGGTCAAAAGAACGTTCAGCGTATACGTCAGAACCTTCCGGACGATGAACAGAACCGTTTTTCCGGAGTATTTCGCCGTTTTCCCGACGACCGAAAGCACTTTCTTTCGCGTTTCTTTCGGGTTCGGTTCCTTTTTTTCCGTTTCTTTCGAGGGGGATGCGACCGTATCGAACAACCTGGTCTTTTGCTCTTCCGTCCCGTTTTCGGGAATATCATTTCCGAATGTGGAGTGATCGTTCGGTTTCATCGGATTCCCTCCTTTCTTTTCTTTTTCTTTAAGACGACGTTGTCGCTGCCGAGAATGGATTTCAGAACAGAGACGGTTCCCTCATCGACGGCGCAGGTCAATTGGTTTGCGGATTTCAATGTATTGCTTTCCGACAGGAAGAACAGGACGCCGGCAGGACCCGGATGCTTTCTGATGAACTGGATCGCCTTGCCTGCCATCGGATGGTCGAGGCTGCTGACGCGCAGATACATGACCATATCGTCAGGCGTTCGGCCGGTTTCCGCTTTTTTTCCGGGCACGGAGACGGTATCCGCGATCCACCGCGCCGTTCCGCCCCTTCGGTCGGCATACTGGCTGTTCGGAGGATTGACGGAAAACATGAGCACGGACCCCTGCGCAAGCAGGGGAGCATATCTGGCATATGCCTGCGGAAAAACGATCAGCTCGACGTCTCCGGACAGATCCTCGGCTCTCACGGTCGCCATCGGCTCGTTCTTTTTTGTGAGACGTGTGGAAACGGCGGTGACGAAACCGATGAATCTCCGGATCTCTCCTTGCCGGAAGCGGCCTTCTTCGGCTTCGGAATTCAGTTCTGCGGCAGTTCTCGTCGACTGAGAAAGGTCGTACGCGTCCAGGGGATGACCGGACAGATAGAGGCCCGTCCATTCACGTTCGCCGGACAGACGTTCCGCGATCGGGAGCGTTTCCTCTTTTGAGAGGGGCAGACGGAACAGGGTGTCGTCCGTCAGTTCGTCAAACATGCCGATCTGGCCCTCGACCTCGCGGCTCTTCGACCGGACGCATTTCTCGAAAGCCTCCTCGGCTGTCTGCAGAAGACTGCTTCGCGACCATCCGAATGCATCCAGAGCGCCGGAGCGTATCAACGCTTCGTATCCCTTGGCATTTGCCGCATTGCCCATGCGGGAGAGAAAATCTTCCGGCCCGGAATAGTTTCCGGCGCGCCGCTCTGCGGCGATCCGGTCTGCAAACAGCCCGCCGACGTTTTTCACGGCGGCCAGACCGTACCGGACGGCTCCGTTTTCGGGTGTGAAATCGGGGCAGGATCGGTTGATGTCCGGGGGAAGAATGCGGATCCCCATATGGACCATCTCTTCGTTGTATTCGCGGATCTTATCCTGACTTGCGGCGCTGTAGTTCAGCAGAGCGCACATATACTGAAGCGGGAAATGTTTTTTCAGGTATGCCGTTCTGTAAGTGGTCATCGCATATGCTGCGGAGTGGCTCTTGTTGAATGAGTATTCCGCGAACCGGCTGATTTTTTCAAAAAGCGGGCCGGACTTTTCGACGGGGATCCCATGATCGGAACAGCCTTCCAGGAAAGCCTTTTTCTCTTTCTCCATCTGATCGGGCTTTTTCTTTGCGACAGCGCGCCGGACGAGGTCTGCATGACCGAGCGTAAAGCCGGCCAGATCCGTACAGATACGGATGATCTGCTCCTGATAGAGCATGCACCCGAACGTCTCCCGCAGGATCGGTTCCAATTCGGGAATGTCGTACACGATCGTCTCGGGGTGCGCGTAGTTTTTTAGAAATGTTTCCAGCGAGAAGATCGGTCCCGGACGGTACAGTGAGATCAGCAGGATCAGGTCGTTCATGGTTTTTGGGCGGAGCGATCTTGCCAGGGACTGCATTCCGCCGCTTTCGATCTGAAACAGGCCGAGCGTCCTTCCTTCCGATACGAGGTCAAATGTTTCTTTGTCGTCCAAAGGAATGCTTTCGAGTTTGAATCCGGGGTGCTCGGAACGGATCCGCTCCTCGGTTTCTCTCAGAAGGGTAAGAAAACGGGAACCGAGGAAGTCGATTTTCAAAAGCCCGATGCTGTCGACGGCGCCCATGGGATACTGCGTTACTATGACGGAATCGTTGACGGACAGAGGAAGGTAGTTGTCGAGGGGCGCGTCGGCGATCACGACGCCGGAGGCGTGCGTGGAAGCGCCGCGGGGACGGCCCTCGAGTTTGCCTGCGAAACGGATCCATTCGCGGACAGCAGGATCGTTTTCTGCGGCTTCGCGGATCTCGGGACAGAGTTCCAGCGCCTGGTCCAGTGTTTCCGCGGCGCTTCGGGAAGCGATCCGTACAATGCGGTCCGTTTCGGCGTAGTCCATGCCAAGGGCGCGCGCGGCGTCGCGAAGAGCGTTCCGGAACTGGAGCGTTCCGAACGTGACGATCTGAGCGACGCGGTCCTCCCCGTATTTTTTTACAACGTAGTCGACGACTTCGTTCCTTCGCGTGTCGCTGAAGTCGATATCGAAATCCGGCATGCTGACTCTTTCCGGATTCAGGAACCGTTCAAAGACGAGATGATACGGAAGCGGGTCGACGTCCGTGATCCCGAGACAGTATGCGACAAGGCTGGCGACACCCGAGCCTCTGCCGGGGCCGACCGGAATGTTTTTTGATTTGGCGAACCGCACAAAGTCCCAGACGATCAGATAGTAGTCCGAAAAACCCATTGAACGGATCACGGACAGTTCGTATTTCAGCCGCGCTTTGTAATCGGCTTCCGGAATGCTTTCGGGATTCGGGAAACGCTTTTGAAAGCCTTCGTCCGCGAGGCGTGCCAGATATTCGGAAGGAGATTCCCCGTCGGGCGTCATGAAAACGGGCAGATGGCGTGTACTGAAAGAAAACGAAAAACTGCATCTTTCGGCGATCCGCGCGGCGTTGTCGATCGCTTCGGGGTGGTCGGGAAATGCCGCGCGCATTTCCGCTTCCGTCTTGAGATAGTACTGGTCGCCTTCCATTCCTTTCAATTCTGACAGAAGGGTGCCGGAACCGACGGCATTCAGCAGACGCTGGACGTCGCTGTCTTCTTTTCTGATATAATGGACGTCGTTCGTCGCGACCATTTGGAGCCCGTAAGTTTCCGCGTACCGCGCGAGCACGTCCGTGACAGTCCGTTCTCCGCTGTTTCCGTGCCGCTGAAGTTCAAGAAAGAAATTCGATTCGCCGAACGTGTTTTTTGCCCATTGAATCCATTCTTCCGCACGGCTTCGTTCGCCGTTCCGGATATAATTCGAAATCGCGCTGTCGGTTCCGCCGGCCAGAAGGATCAGTCCGGATCGGTATTTGGCCATCGTGGACAGGTCCGTTCTCGGGACCGTGAAGAAACCTTCGGTATAGGAAAGCGAAACGATACGGATCAGATTGCGGTAGCCTTCTTCGTTTTCCGCGAGCAGGACGGCGGTGGAATATGCGCTGTCCAGCATCCGGTCCTTGTCGGCCATCGTCCTCGGAGCGATATTGACTTCGCACCCGATGATGGGATGAACGCCTGCGGCTTCGCAGGCCTGGAAAAAACCGACCGCTCCGTACATGACGCCGTGATCCGTCATCGCGACTGCAGACTGCCCGGCACGCAAAACCGCGGCGGGGATCTCTTTGATCCGGCATTCCCCGTCCAGCAGGCTGTATTCGGTATGTAGGTGCAGATGGGCGAAAGACATGGAAAAGATTACTCCTGCTGAATGTCCTTGGAAAAAGCGACCAGTTTTTGAAGCCGATGATTCAGTCCGCTTTTTGTCAGAGGCGGATTGGTCATGGCGGCAAGTTCGGCAAGGCTTGCTTCGGGATGGGCGAGCCGGAGTTCCGCCGCCTCCTTGAGCTCGTCCGGAAGCAAAAGGTATTTTTTGCTTGTCATCAGGGTTTGGATGGCGGCGCGCTGATCGGCGCTCGCGGCCGCTGCGCGGGCGAGGTTCGCCGTTTCGGCATTGACCTGTCTGTTGAGTTCCCCGTTGACCTGCTTATCGACCTGCGCTTCCAGGAGCTGGAGAGAAAACCGGGTGGCCCCGATGAGGGCAAGCAGGTCGGAAACGTCGTCCGATCTTTTCATGTAGATCAACGTCTTGTTTTTTCTTTGCGTTCGTCTGGCCTCCAGGCCCGCATCCTCCAGCACGCCGGCGACGGTATCCGCATAATCGTCGCGGAAGGAAAACGTCAAAAGCGTTTCGCGGTCCGGTGGAGAAAGATAGCCGTAGCGAAAGAAGACGCCGCGGAGAAACGCGCCTCTGCATCCCTCGCAGACGAACTCGGCCGTGCGACCTTCGTATCCTGCGGCGCATGCATCCATGCAGCAGGAGTTCTTGAAGGGGATCGTTTGAAGATGCTTTTTCAGTTCTCCGGAATAGGACATGTCTGCTCTCCTTCCGCCATGAAGGCCGTCAATCCGGCAGTATTTGAATTTCAGGCTCCAGACGGACGCCGAATTTCGTTTCGACGGTTTCCTGAATCAACCGGATCAGATTCCGTACGTCGGATGAAGTGGCCGTACCCGTATTGACAATGAAGCCGGCGTGTTTTTCAGAAACTTTCGCTCCTCCGACGGAGCATCCCTTCAATCCCGCCTGCTCGATCAGCGCCCCTGCGAAATGTCCTTCCGGCCGCTTGAACGCGCTCCCGCACGAGGGATAATCCAGCGGCTGCTTCGCTTTTCGCGAAGACATGTTTCGCTCCATCTCCGCCCTGACGGATCCGGGATCGGCATCGGGGCAGACAAATGTGGCTGAAATGAGAACGAGGTCGGATTCCTGAAGAAAACTGTGGCGGTATGAAAACCGCATCTCATCTTTCGACAGGACGCGGAGCATGCCGTTCCTGTCGGCACAAACTGCGTGCGAAAAGCAGTCCGAGATCTCTCCTCCGTATGCTCCGGCGTTCATATACACTCCGCCGCCGACCGTCCCGGGGATGCCGTAGGCGAAAGCGAGCCCGCCTTTGCCGTGCTCGACGGCGAATTTGGATAGCGCGGAAAGAGAATCGCCGGCCATCGCTGTGATCGCACCGTCATCTTCCAGTCTCAGTCCGCGGATCCCGCATGTGAGAATCACGCAGCCGTCATAGGCCTTGTCCGGGAAAAGAATGTTTGAGGCGTTCCCTATGACGAGCGGCGGGACGCTGTCAGACCGGTATTCACGCAGCAGAGACACCAGTTCCTCGCCGCTGGCCGGCCTGCAAAGCAGCCGTACAGGACCGCCGACCTTCATGGAGGTCAGCGGAGCGATCGGAACGTTTTCCTCTTTGATTCTTCGCATAGCCGTGCCCGCCTTGTCGTTAGATATTCTTCCAACAATATATTATATCCATTTTTTTGTTAAGTGCAATAGGAAAAGACTTTTCCGAATTGAAAACAAATCTTTGAACGAATAGCCGGCGGTTCTTTCTGCGCGGAATATAGAGGTATGCATTTGCAGAAGGCGCCTGATAATGGACATTATTCTGCATAACAGGCCCGCTTTTTCCCTTGCGACGGATTTTTTCGTGATTTTTGAAAAAAAGTCTTGCAAATAGAAAACTCTTGTGATAATATTGACGAGTGTCAAAATCCAAATAGGGGGTGAGTTGTTTGCCGAATATCAAGTCTGCGAAGAAGCGCGTTCTTGTGACGAAGACCAAAACCATGCAGAACAAAGCGTTCCGTTCCGCAATGAAGACTTCGATCAAAAAATATCAGGCTGCGCTTGCTGAGGGGAACAAGGAACTTGCTTCCGAAACATACCTCAAGGCTGTCAGCATGATCGATCGCGCAGTAAACAAAGGGATCATTCATAAGAATAACGCTGCCAGAAAAAAGAGCCAGTTCACAAAACTTCTGAACGACGCACAGTAATTTTTCAACCGCTGATTTCTGAGGGCGGGTGTTCCCGCCCTCATGAATGATTTCCTCGTTTGTATGTTCCGGGTCCTGAAAATTGAATCGTTCATGAACACGCGGGTGTAGTTCAATGGTAGAATTCCAGCCTTCCAAGCTGGCCGTGCGGGTCCGATTCCCGTCACCCGCTCCAACCCTTGAAAAAGGGTTTTTCCCTACTTATGAAGGGATTTTGCGTCTTTAGCTCAGCTGGATAGAGCAACTGCCTTCTAAGCAGTAGGCCGAGGGTTCGAGTCCCCCAAGACGCGCCAATGTGCGGCCGATCCCTTTTGGCCGAAGTTTCAGCAGAGATTTCAAAATGCCGAAAGCCGATTCGGTTCACATGGTGGGTATAGCTCAGTTGGTTAGAGTGCCAGGTTGTGGCCCTGGAGGTCGAGGGTTCAAATCCCTCTACTCACCCCAAAACGTGCGATCTGAAA
>CACZRJ010000249.1 GCA_902783535.1 uncultured Ruminococcus sp.
CAGCAGGTTTTCACCGGTCTGGCCGGGCTGACGGTCGGCTTTTTCAAAGTAGTTCTTAAACTGTTTCTCCAGAATACCGTAGTATCTTTTCGCCTTCTGCTTTTCACGCAGCTGCAGGCTGTATTCCTTGGGTCTTCTTCTGGACACGTTGGCACCGTGCTGTCCGGGTGCCTGCTGTCTGCGGGAGAAGGGGCACTTGTCGCTGGTGCACTTGTCGCCTTTGAGGAAAAGTTTGCAGCCTTCTCTGCGGCAGAGCCTGCAGGAAGGACCTGTGTATCTTGCCATATTATTCTGCCTCCAAAATCGTTATACGCGTCTTCTCTTCGGCGGTCTGCAGCCGTTGTGAGGAATCGGCGTAACGTCTTTAATCATAGTGATGTTGAGACCGGCAACCGTCAGAGCGCGGATGGCGGATTCTCTTCCCTGTCCCGGGCCCTTTACGAAAACTTCGACGGTCTTCAGTCCCTGGTCGACGGCGGCTTTCGCTGCTGTTTCGGCAGCCATCTGCGCCGCGAACGGTGTGGACTTTCTGGAACCGCGGTAGCCGAGTTCACCGGCAGAAGCCCAGGAAATCGCATTGCCCTGCGTATCGGTAATGGTTACGATCGTATTGTTGAAACTGGACTGAATATGTGCTGCGCCGCGCTCTACGTTCTTCTTTTCGCGACGTTTCTTCAGAGCGGTTTTCTTCGTCTGTTTGGCCATTTCGATGATTTCCTCCTATGTTATTTCTTCTTGTTCGCGATGGTCTTGACTTTGCCTTTGCGGGTTCTCGCATTGGTCTTGGTCCTCTGACCACGGACAGGAAGGCCTTTTCTATGTCTGCGGCCGCGATAGCAGTCGATTTCAACCATACGCTTGATGTTCATGGCGACTTCTCTTCTGAGATCGCCTTCGACCATATAGTTGGATTCGATGCAGTCACGGAGTTTTGCGATGTCTGCTTCCGTCAGATCCTTGACGCGTGTGTCCGGATTGATTCCGGTGGTCTTCAGAATCTCGTTGGAACGGCTTCTGCCGATGCCGTAGATATAGCAGAGACCGATCTCGACGCGCTTCGCGTTCGGAATGTCAACGCCTGAAATACGTGCCATTGTTACACCTCTCTCCTTAACCTTGTTTCTGTTTGTGTTTGGGATTCTCGCAGATGACCATCACTTTGCCGTGACGCTTGATCACCTTGCACTTCTCGCACATTTTCTTAACAGAAGGTTTGACTTTCATGATTTTACCTCCATTATTTTCGGATGCCGGCTCATTTTGCCCGGAATGTGATCCGACCCTGTGTCAGATCATAGACGGAAACTTCGACGGTGACGCGGTCACCGGGAAGAATCCTGATATAGTTCAGTCGCATTTTTCCCGAGATGTGGCAGGTGACGATGTGTCCGTTCGTCAGTTTGACGCGGAAGACCGTGTTCGGAAGAACTTCGACCACCGTTCCTTCACACTCGATAACATTTTCCTTGCTCAGAATAATTCCTACTTCCCGCTGCCGGCTGCTTCCCCGTTCCTGCAGGCGTTCAGCCACTTCCGCACGTAGCGGTCTGTCAGCATGCGCCCGCCGTAGGGGATCTCTTTGCCGGCCGGATCAATAATCAGTTTCACGTGTTTTCTGTTCTTTCGTTTCGGACGGTCCAGCTTCCGGAGCTTTCCGTCCGCCAGATAGACGCTGTCTCCGTCGGAACGCAGGATCAGATAGAGCTGACCTGCGTCATGTCCGGCAGTCGACTGCGCCAGGACCGGCAATTTCGCGTTCGTTTCGCGCATGCTCAGTCTCCGGTCAGGCCGGGTCCGTCAGAATGAGAACGCCGTTTTCCGTCAGGGCGACGGTATTCTCGTAGTGAGACGAAAGCTTTCCGTCCTTGGTCACGACCGTCCAGTCGTCCTCGAGCGTACGCACGAGATGCGTTCCGGCGTTGACCATCGGTTCGATCGCGATGACCATTCCCTTCGTGATCCGGACGCCGTGTCCGGGCTGTCCGTAATTCGGAACTTCCGGATCCTCGTGCACCTCGGTGCCTACGCCGTGACCGACATAGTCGCGGACGACGGAGAACCCGTTCGCTTCGCAATGGGACTGCACGGCAAATCCGACGTCTCCGGTCCTGGGATTCGGCTTTTCAAGCGCTTCAATGGCCTTGAAGAAACTTTCTCTCGTGACCCGGATCAGTTTTTCCGCTTCTTCGGAGACTTCGCCGACCGCGAAGGTCGCCGCGCAGTCGCCGTGGTAGCCTCTGAACTTTGCTCCGACGTCGATCTTGACGATGTCGCCGTTCTTCAGCACGCGGCCCCCGGGAATGCCGTGGATCACTTCGTCGTTGACGCTGATGCAGGCGGATCCGGGAAATCCGTAAAGGTGAAGAAAGGACGGCGTCGCACCGTGCGACAGAATGGTCTTCCGGATGACGGCGTCGATATGGGCCGTCGTCACCCCTTCTCTGCACTGCTCTCCGCCCGCTTCACGGGCGATGGCGGCGATCCTCCCCGCGTCCCGCAGGGCCTGGATTTGCGAATGCGTCTTCAGAATGATCATATTCCAAGCGCCTTCTTTACAAGCTCGGCGGTTTCGTCGACCCCCTTCTGTCCGTCGACGACGGTCAGGAGGCCTTTCCGCAGGTAGTAGTTCCGCAGCGGTTCCGTCTGCTCATGGTAGACGTTCAGGCGGGCCATGACCGTTTCCGGCTGGTCGTCCGCGCGCTGCGTCAGTTCGGAATTGCAGAGATCGCAATGGATTCCGTCTTTCGACGGATTGAATTTCACGTGATATGTTGCTCCGCAGGAAGGGCAGGAACGCCGGCCGCTCATCCGTTCCACGATGACTTCATCCGGAACCTCGATGTCGAGTACGCAGTCGATGCGGACGCCGAGGGCGTCCAGCGCTTCCGCCTGCGGGATGGTGCGGGGAAAGCCGTCCAGGATGAATCCGTTCCGGCAGTCCTCTTGTTTCAGACGTTCTTGCACGATTCCGACGACGACATCATCCGGCACGAGCAGGCCGGCCTTTGTCAGGGACTCGACCTGTTTGCCGAGTTCCGTGCCGTCATGAATGGCGGCACGGATCATGGCGCCGGTGGATATCGTCGGGATATGAAGTGCTTCGCAGATGATCTCGCCCTGCGTGCCTTTGCCGGCACCGGGAGGGCCGAATAAGATCAAATTCATTTCAGAGCACTCCTGTGACGTCATTCAAGGAAGCCCTTGTAATGACGCATGGTGAGTTCGCTTTCCACGTCGCGCGCGGTTTCGAGTGCGACGTCAACAAGAATGATGACGGACGTTCCGCCGAAAACGAGCATCTGAAGGATCTGCGCTCCGGTCCAGCTGAGAATGATCGGGAAGATCGACATGAAGGACAGGAAGAGCGCGCCGATCAGCGTCGTGCGGTTGACAACCTTGCGGATGTACTGTGCGGTGGGCTGTCCCGGACGGTATCCGAGGATCACGCCGCCGTTGTTCTTCAGGTTGTTCGCGACTTCGTTCGTGTTGAAGGAAATCGAAATATAGAAATACGCGAATGCGATGATCAGGACAAACAGAACCAGCGCGTAAATCGGGTTCTTGGAAGTCGCCCAGGTGTCTACCCACTGCTTGAAGCCTTCGCTCCGAATGACGAGCGCCAGCGTGGACGGAATGGATACGATCGCCGAAGCGAAGATGATCGGCATGACGCCTCCCATCATGATCTTGATCGGCAGATAGGTATTCGCTCCGCCGTACATTTTGCGGCCGACGACGCGCTTCGCGTACTGGACCGGCAGACGGCGTTCGGAATTCGAGAAGAAGACGACGAGCGTGATGATGAGCAGCATCATCAGCAGAGCCACGATGACCCATCCGAGATTCTCCAGGAATCCGTTCTGGAGGATGTAGACGATCTGAGTTGCCAGCGTGGGCACGCGGGAGATGATGTTGGCAAACAGGATGATCGAGATCCCGTTTCCGATGCCTTTCTCATCGATCCGTTCGCCCAGCCACATGACAAGGCAGGCGCCTGCCGTATGGCATCCGATGATCACGACCGCCGGGAAGAATCCCGACTCTTCGATCATCCCCTGGCTCTTGATGGTCGCGTAGTATCCGTAGGACGTGATGATGGCGAGGGCCACTGTCACGTAACGGGTGATTTTGGAGATTTTTGCCTGACCTTCCGGTCCGCTCTTGGAAAGACGTTCCAGGGCCGGAATGGCGATGGTCAGCAGCTGGATGACGATCGACGCGGTGATGTAGGGGCTGACGCCCAGCGCGAACAGGGTCGCGTTCGAGAACGCGTCGCCGGCCAGCATGCTGAAATAGCCGAACATGGAGTTCTGGACCGCATCGGAAGCGAACTTGGCGGAGAGCGCCGCGCTGTCGATGAACGGAACCATAACCATGCATCCGAAACGGAAGAGGACGACGATCAGCAGAGTGAACAGCATCTTATTCCGCAGTTCCGGAACTTTCCAGGCGTTGATGAATGATTTGAACATTTAGACCACCTCAGCCTTTCCGCCAGCGGCTTCAATCTTTTCCTTTGCGGATGCAGAGAATTTGGCTGCTTTGACGGTGAGTGCTTTGGTAACCTGACCGTTTCCGAGGACCTTCAGTCCGTCGTGGCCGTTTTTGATCCAGCCTTCGATAATGAGGGTCTCGAGGTCGATGACTGCGCCTTCTTCGAAAGCGTCGAGATCGCCGAGATTGATGATCGCGTAATTCACGGCGAAGTGGTTCTTGAATCCGCGCTTCGGAAGGACGCGGTACATCGGGAACTGTCCGCCTTCAAAGCCGGGTCTGACGCCGCCGCCGGAACGCGCATTCTGTCCCTTGTGTCCCTTGCCGGCGGTCTTTCCGTTGCCGCTTCCGGGTCCTCTGCCTTTTCTGTATTTCGCTTTGGCGGAGTAAGGGGCCGGAGAAAGCTCATGAAGCTTCATAATGTTTTCCTCCTTTTCTAGATCTCGTCCCGCTTATTCAGCGTCTTCGACTTTGACGAGGTGAACGATCGTATGGATCTTTCCCTCAATCGAAGGATCCTTTTCGACGATCTTGGAGTCGCCGATCTTCGTCAGATTCAAGGATCTGCAGGTGAGAATCTGGTTTTTCTTCACGCCGATCAGGCTTTTGGTCAGAGTGATTTTGACTTTCATCTTCCAAGTCCTCCTTATCGAACGTCTTTGACTTCGATGCCGCGCGCGAGGGCGACCTGGTCGACGGTCCGGAGTTCTTTCAGAGCTTCGAATGTCGCCTTGACGACGTTCGCGGGGTTGTTGGAGCGGAGAGATTTGCCGCGGATGTCGCGGATGCCTGCCATGTCGAGCACGGCGCGCATCTTGCCGCCCGCGATGATACCGGTACCGGGAGCTGCGGGTTTCAGCAGGACCTTACCGGCGCCGAATTCGCCGATGATCTCGTGCGGGATGGTCGTTCCGACCAGCGGCACTTCGATGATGTTCTTCTTCGCGGCTTCCATCGCTTTGCGGATGGCTTCCGGAACTTCGGCGGCTTTTCCGATTCCGTATCCGACGAGACCTTCGCCGTTGCCGACGACGACCAGCGCGGAGAAGCGGCGGATGCGTCCGCCCTTCACGGTCTTGGAAACGCTCTTGGTATCAATGAGGTTTTCTTTGAATTCGATGTTGGAATAATCTTTTTTCATTTCGTTTCCCTCTCCCCTCTCAGAACTTCAGTCCGGCTTCACGGGCAGCTTCCGCAAGGGCTTTGACGCGTCCGTGATAGAGATATCCGCCGCGGTCGAACACCACTTCGGTGATGTTCTTCTCGAGCGCTCTCTTCGCGGCGAGTTCGCCGACCTTCTTCGCTGCTTCGACATTCGCGCCTTCCTTGCCGAATTCCTTTTCGACGGAAGAAGCGGAAACGAGGGTTTTGCCTACGGTGTCGTCAATGACCTGCACCTGAATGTTGTTGTTCGAGCGATAAACGCAGAAACGGGGTCTCTCGGGAGTTCCGAAAATCTTCGCTCTGACTCTCTTGTGTCTGTGGAGCCTTTTTTCGTTCTTGTCAGCACGATTAATCATTTTTCTTTCCTCACTTTCCCGTTATTTGCCGGCCTTACCGGACTTCTGACGGACATATTCGCCTGCGTAGCGGACGCCCTTGCCGTGATAGGGTTCCGGCGGACGCTTGCCGCGTACGACCGCTGCGATCTGACCGACCTGCTGTTTGTTCGCGCCTTTGACGCTGATCTTCAGTCCGTTGCTGTCTCCCGGAACCTCGAAGGTGATCCCTTCGGGCGCGGGCATCAGGATGTCGTGGGAATAACCCAGGTGGAGAAGAAGATCTTTGCCTTTCATTTCGGCACGGTATCCGACGCCGATGATCTCCAGCTTTTTCTCATAGCCTTCCGTGACGCCGACGACCATGTTGTGGATCAGCGTTCTGGACAGACCGTGAAGCGAACGGAATTCCTTTTCGTCGTTCGGACGGGTCACATGGACTTCCGCGCCGTCGACCTTCACTTCGATCCCGTTGTGGATCTTCTCGTGAAGCGTGCCTTTGGGTCCCTTGACGGTGACGACGTTCGCGTCATCGACTTCGACAGTCACTCCGGGAGGAACCGCGATCGGCTTTTTGCCAATTCTTGACATTTTTGTACTCCTTCCTTACCAAACGAAGGCGAGTACTTCACCGCCCACGTTCTCTTTGCGGGCTGTCTTGTCGGTCATGATTCCGCGCGAGGTGGAAATGATCGCGATGCCGAGGCCGTTACGGACTCTCGGGAGTTCCTGACTTGCCGCATAAATCCTCAACCCGGGCTTGGAGACGCGCTTCAGGCCGCGGATGATCTTCTGCTTTCCTTCGCCGTACTTCAGGGTGACCGTGATGATGCCCTGCTTGCCGTCGTCGGTGACTTTGTATCCTTTGATGTAGCCCTCGTCGAGAAGAATCTGAGCGATGGCTTTTTTCATATTGGACGCGGGAATGTTGACCGATTCGTGCTTTGCGTCATTCGCATTGCGGATCCGGGTGAGCATGTCCGCTACAACATCTGTCATCTGCATATGTATGATTCCTCCTTCGATTACCAGCTGGCTTTTTTGATTCCGGGGATCTCGCCCTTATATGCGAGGTTCCGGAAGCAGATTCTGCAAACACCGTATTTCCGCAAGTACGCGTGCGGCCGTCCGCAGATCTTGCATCTGGTGTACGCGCGGGTGGAAAACTTCGGCTTTCTCTGCTGACTGAGTTTTTTGGATAACTTTGCCATGTTGTCTTCCTCCTTACTGTTTTGCGAACGGCGCGCCGAGCAGGGTCAGCAGTTCTTTTGCTTCCTCGTCGGTTTTCGCCGTGGTGACGAATACGATGTCCATGCCTCTGATCTTGTCGACCTTGTCGTAGTCGATCTCAGGGAAGATCAGCTGCTCTTTGAGACCGAGGCTGTAGTTGCCTCTGCCGTCGAACGCGTTCGGGTTGATGCCCTTGAAGTCGCGGACGCGGGGCAGCGCCAGATTGAAGAATTTGTCGACGAATTCCCACATGTTCTCCTGACGGAGCGTGACTTTCACGCCGATCTTCATGCCGGCTCTGACTTTGAAGTTGGAGACGGACTTCTTGGCGACGGTCGGAACGGCCTTCTGGCCGGTGATCTGCGCGAGATCGTTGATGATCGCGTCGATGGCCTTCGGATTGTCCTTCGCCTCGCCGGCGCCGACATTGATGACGACCTTTTCGAGTTTCGGGATTTCCATCGGGCTCTTGTAGTTGAACTTGGACATGAGGGCGGGTGCAACGTCGCTCTTGTAGAATTCTTTCAAATTAGACATTGTTCATTCCTCCTCATCATCAAAGTTCTTCGCCGCATTTGACGCAGACTCTGGTTTTCGTTCCGTCCTGGTTGAATCTGACGCGGGATCTGCGGCCCGCTCCGCACTTGGAGCAGTACAGCATGACCTTGCTTGCGTAGATGGCGCCTTCGACTTTCACGATGCCGCCGCTCTCGCCCTGTCTCTTGGGCTTCACATGCTTGGAAACGATGTGAACGCCTTCAACCATGACTTTTCCTTCTTTCGGAGAAACGCCGATGACTTTGCCGATCGCAGGCTCTTTTCCGTTCGCGTACGCGCCGGAGATGACGATGACCTGATCACCGGTCTTAATATGCATTTTGCTCATATCTGGCTTCCTCCTTATACGACTTCGGGAGCGAGGGACAGGATCTTCATGAAATCGCTGTCGCGGAGCTCTCTGGCCACCGGCCCAAAGATACGGGTGCCTCTCGGGTTCTTGTCCTCTTTGATGATCACGGCTGCGTTCTCATCGAAGCGGACGTAGGAACCGTCGGCCCGTCTGGTCGGCTGGACGGTGCGGACGACGACCGCGCGCACCACTTCGCCTTTTTTCACGACGCCGCCCGGCGCCGCTTTCTTCACAGAGCAGACAATGACGTCGCCCACGCGGGCATACCTTCTGCCGGTACCGCCAAGCACACGGATGCACATGAGTTCTTTCGCGCCGGTATTGTCCGCAACTTTCATTCTGGATTGTTGCTGTAACATGTGATACCTCCTGATTACTTGGCCTTCTCGACGATCGAGACGAGGCGGAAGTGCTTGTCCTTGGAAAGCGGTCTGGTCTCCATGACTTCAACGATGTCGCCGACGTGGGCTTCATTGTTCTCGTCGTGAGCTTTCAGACGGAGCGTTCTCTTCAGAATCTTTTTGTAAAGCGGATGTTTGACGTTGTCACGGACGTCGACGACGATGGTCTTGTCCATCTTGTCGCTGACGACGATCCCGACTCTGACTTTTCTCAATCCTCTGTTTTCCATTGTCTAAACTCCTTTCCCTTACCGGCTTTCCGCGATCTGACGTTCGCGGAGCACGGTCAGCATACGGGCGATGGTTTTACGCGTTTCGACAATCTTCATCGGGTTGTCCAACTGATTGACGGAATGCTGGAAGCGAAGATTGAAGAGGGTTTCTTTCTGTTCTTTGATGGCCTTTTCCAGTTCGGAAGCGGACAATTCTCTGATTTCTTTGATATCCATGATCATCCCTCCTTATTTTTCAAGGTCAGCTTTCGTTGCGAACTTGCACTTCACCGGAAGTTTGTGGGAGGCGAGACGCATAGCTTCTCTCGCATCCTCTTCTCCGATGCCGTCCATTTCGAACATGACTCTGCCGGGTTTCACAACGGCAACCCAGTATTCGGGAGAACCTTTACCGGAACCCATTCGGGTCTCGGCCGGTTTCTCGGTGATGGGCTTGTCCGGGAAAATCTTGATCCAGACGTTACCGCCACGCTTGATGTAACGCGTCATAGCGATACGGGCGGCTTCGATCTGATTGCTGGTGATCCAGGCCGGTTCAGTCGCGACAAGGCCGTACTGTCCGTCGGTGATCTTGTTTCCGCGATAGGCGCGTCCGGTGAGACGGCCTCTGTGAACACGTCTGTATTTGACTCTTTTCGGCATTAACATTAGCGTTTACCTCCTTCGCGGGCACCTGCGCGCTTCACTTCATTGAGGACCTCGCCTTTGTAGATCCAGACCTTGATGCCGACTTTTCCGTAGGTCGTATTGGCTTCGGCAAAGCCGTAGTCAATGTCGGCGCGGAGGGTCTGCAGCGGAATGGTTCCTTCATGATAATGCTCGGTTCTCGCGATTTCCGCGCCGCCCAGACGGCCGCCGCAGGAAACCTTGATGCCTTTTGCGCCGAGTTTCATCGCTCTGCCGATCGCCTGTTTCATCGCGCGGCGGAACGAGATCCTCTTTTCGAGCTGCTGCGCGATATTCTCGGCAACCAGCTGAGCGTTCGTGTCGGGCGCTTTGATCTCGACGACTTTGACGTCAACGTTCACGTTCTCCGGAACTTTGAGGAAGTCGCTGATGACGCCCTTCAGTTTGTCGATCTCCGAACCCTGTCTGCCGATGACGATGCCCGGCTTGGCGCAGTGGATGATCACTTTGATGCGGTTGGTGTCCCTTTCGATCTCGATGCGGGGAACGCCAGCCTGGTAAAGTCTTTCCTTCAGGAATTTGCGCAGGTTGTAGTCGGATACGAGCGTATCGCCGAAATCGGCTTCTTTCACATACCAGCGGGAATCCCAGTTTTTAATGACACCGACGCGAAGTCCGTGCGGATTTACTTTCTGTCCCATGTCGTCCTCCTCAGTCTTTCTCTTTCAGCGCGATCGTGATGTGCGAAGTGCGCTTGATGATGCGGAACGCGCTTCCCCTTGCGCGGGGCTGAACTCTCTTCATATTCTTCAATATGCCGGGAGTCACGAAGCATTCAGCGACATACAGTTTATCGGTGTCCATGTTGAAGTTGTGCTCGGCATTCGCCATCGCGGACTCCAGAAGCTTCTGAACATCCGTCGCCACCAGTTTGTTGGTGTTCTGAAGGATGGCGACAGCCGTTTTTGCGTCCTTGCCGCGGATCAGGTCGAGGACGACCTTGACTTTGCGGGGAGAAACGCGCAGCTGCTTCAGATAAGCTCTAGAAACATTGTTTTCCATTACTTTTATCTCCTTTCAGCCGCTCAGTTTCCGTTGTTGGACGTTTTGGAACCGGCATGGCCCTTGAAGGTTCTGGTCTGCGCAAACTCGCCGAGTTTGTGTCCGACCATATCTTCGACGACGTAGACCGGGACATGCTTGCGGCCGTCGTAAACGGCGATCGTGTGTCCTACGAATTCCGGGAAGATGGTGGAGGCGCGCGACCAGGTCTTCAGAACTCTCTTTTCGCCCTTCGCGTTCATATCCGCGATGCGGTCGTAGAGCTTTTTCTCGACGAATGGGCCTTTTTTGATACTTCTGCTCATGATTTACTCCTCCTGTCCTTACTTCTCGTTGCGTCTCTTGACGATCATCTTGTTGGAACGGGCCTTGCGGTTCCTGGTCTTGTATCCGAGAGCAGGTTTGCCCCACGGAGTCATCGGGCCGGGATGACCGATCGGTGCGCGGCCTTCGCCGCCGCCGTGCGGGTGGTCGACCGGGTTCATGACGGAACCTCTGACGGTCGGACGGATGCCCATGTGGCGCTTTTTGCCGGCTTTTCCGATCTTGATGTTCTCATGATCGAGGTTGCCGACCGTTCCGATGGTGGCTCTGCAGTCCAGGCTGACCAGACGGACTTCGCCGGAGGGCAGGCGGATCTGCGCTTTGCCGTTTTCTTTCGCGATCAGCTGCGTGAACGCTCCGGCGGAGCGGACGAGCTGGGCGCCGTGTCCGGGATACAGCTCAACGGAGTTGATGACGGTACCGACCGGAATGTTGGCGAGCGGAAGAATGTTTCCTGTTTTGATGTCGGCCTGGGGTCCCGCGTAGAGGACGTCGCCGACTTTCAGACCGTCGGATGCGACCACATAGCTCTTTTTGCCGTTTTCGTCCTGCAGCAGAGCGATGTATGCGGTTCTGTTGGGATCGTATTCGATCGCGAGCACGGTTTTTCCGGTCTCGTGATACGCGCCCTTGAAGTCGACGATTCTGTATTTGATCTTGTTGCCGCCGCCCTGATGACGGACGGTGATGCGGCCGGTGTTGTTGCGGCCGGAGTGTTTCTTCTTGACGGCCAGCAGGGATTTCTCAGGGGTCTTCTTGGTGATTTCCTCGAAGGAAGGAGTCGCCATGCCTCTGAAAGAAGGTGTGGTCGGGCGGTAAGTTTTGACTGCCATGTTTCTTCCTCCCTTACATCATGCTGTCGAAGAATTCGATCGTTTTGGAATCTTCCGTCAGTTTGACGATCGCTTTCTTCCAGGCGCTGGTATATCCGTAGTTGTAGCCCATTCTCTTGGGCTTTCTCTTCATGTTGATCACGGTCACACGTTCGACATCGACTTTGAAGATCTCCTCGACCGCGTTCTTGATCTCGATCTTGCTGGCGTCGTTCGCCACGCGGAAGGTGTATTTCTTCTGATGGATGTTCGCGATGGCGGCTTCGGTAATGACCGGCTTCAGGATGACATCATATGCCGTTTTCATTCTGCGTAAACCTCCTCGATCTTCGCGATGGCATCTTTCGCTACGACCAGCTTGCCGTATTTCAGGATGTCATAAACATTGATGCAGTTGGCGGGCGTCGTCTCGACTCCGGGGATGTTCGCGCAGGATTTCACGACGACCGGGTCGGATTCGGGAAGAACGACCAGAGCTTTGGGCGCGCCGACCGCGTTCAGGAACTTCACCATGTCTTTCGTCTTGTAGCCGGAAGCCGCGATATTGTCGACGACAATCAGTTCGCCTTCAGACACTTTCGAGGAAAGAGCGGAGAACAGAGCGATTCTTCTCACTTTGCGGTTGACGCTGATGGAGTAGGTGCGGGGCTTCGGTGCGAAGGCCACGCCGCCGTGCGTCCACTGGGGAGATCTGGTGGAACCCTGTCTTGCGTGACCGGTTCCCTTCTGTCTCCACGGTTTTCTTCCGCCGCCGGAGACCTCGCCTCTGGTCAGCGCGGACTGCGTTCCCTGACGCATGTTCAGGAGATGCGCGCGGATGACCGTATGCATGGCGTATTCGTTGATCTCATGACCGAATACTTTTTCGGAAAGCTCGAGCGTGCCGACGTTTTTGCCTTCCATATTCACAACGTTCACAGTTGGCATTTTCGTATCCTCCTTCCGCTTACTTCACGGTGTCGCGGACATACACGATGCCGCCTTTGGGTCCGGGGACCGCGCCTTTGACAGCAATCAGATTGTTGTCGGCGTCGATCTTGACGATCTCAAGGTTGAGCATGGTGACCTGTTCGTGGCCGTACTGACCTGCCATGTGCTTGTTCTTGTACACACGGGAAGGATCGCTGTTCGCGCCCATGGAACCGACCTGACGGTGAACAGGACCGGTGCCGTGGCTCATTCTCAGCCTGTGTGCGTTCCATCTCTTGATGACGCCGCTGTATCCGTGTCCTTTGGTGATGCCGGTGATGTCGACCTTTTCACCCTGGGTGAATGTATCGGCTGTCACGACGTCGCCTTCGCTCATGGATTCCGCGTCTTCCAGACGGAATTCCTTCAGGAACTTCTTGTAGGACACCTTATGGGCCTCAAAATGTCCTTTCAGGGGTTTGTTGACCTTGCGCTCTTCGATGTCGGCGAAGCCGAGCTGAACAGCGGAGTAGCCGTCCTTTTCGACCGTCTTTTTCTGGACGACCGTGCAGGGACCTGCGTTGATGACAGTGACGGGGATGACTTTTCCGGTTTCATCGAAAATCTGCGTCATGCCCAGTTTTCTGCCGATGATGCCTTTTTTCATTTTTTATTCCTCCTTGGTTATTGGTTGGATCTCTCCAACATGACCATGTTTTTTTGCGATGCGGTTGGTTCTTACAGTTCGACGCTGAAATCCACGCCGGCCGGAAGATCGATGTTCATCAGGGAATCCACGCAGGCCTTGGACGGTTTCTTGATGTCGATCAGGCGCTTGTGGGTTCTGTACTCAAACTGTTCGCGGCTGTCCTTGTATTTGTGGACTGCGCGGAGAATGGTCACGATTTCCTTTTCGGTCGGGAGCGGGATCGGACCGGAAACGGTCGCGCCGTTGCGCTTCGCGGTTTCAACGATCTTTTCCGCGGCCTTGTCGATCAGGGTGTGATCGTAGGATTTGAGTCTGATGCGGATTCTTTCTTTTGCCATGGTTGCCTCCTAAGAATGAGATATAAAATATTGGAAGATTTTTCTTAGCGGCATCGGATGCCACCGTTTCGGGCGTTTCTTTTGCCCCCCGAAAAAAATGCCATCTTCTGCGCCCGATTTTCGGACATACTCTGCGGAAGTTCCCTGCCTGAAAGCAGCAATCTACCGCTTCATCGCACACCAAGCGGGAGAGAGTCTACCACAAATGGATGCGCGTGTCAATCAGTTTTTTCAAAAAAACCGCTGTTCCGGGCCTTTTAAATTGTAAACTTTTTGTGAACAAAAGAAAGCAGGCCGAATTTGGTGTCTTTCGCAAAACGAATTTCGGATTGACATTCGGGCGCACCGGTATATAATATAATAAAAAGGAAGACAAACGGAGCAAACATATGGACGCAAACGCTAACGAAATCCTGATTTCCGCCAGGGCGGAATTCGACAGATGGCTTTCGCATTCCGAAAACGACCCTGCCCTGAAAAGCCGGCTGGAGGAGATCGGCGGAAGCGAGGAGGAGATCCTGCGGCATTTTGCCTCCCCGATGCAGTTCGGGACGGCGGGACTCCGGAGCGTCATGGACGCCGGCATCTCGAATATGAACGAATATACGGTCGCTCAGACGACGCAGGGCCTTGCGGAACTGATCCTGCAGTCCGGAGAAGACGCGAAGGACAGAGGCGTCGCCGTATGCTATGACAGCAGGAACAACTCGAGGCTGTTCGCCGAAACCGCTTCCGGCGTTCTCGCGTACAACGGGATCCGGGTATTGCTTTTCGACGGCATCCGTCCGACGCCGGAAGTCTCATTCGCCATTCTCCATTACGGCTGCGCTGCCGGGATCAACATCACGGCGTCGCACAATCCGAAGGAATACAACGGATACAAAGTCTACTGGGACGACGGCGCGCAGCTGCCTCCGGAACACGCGTCGGCGGTCTCCGCTTCCGTGGCGAAGACGGACCTGTTCTCCGTGAAAAAGATGTCCGTCGAGGAAGGGATCCGCGCAGGACGCATCCGGATGCTCGGAAAGGAGACCGACGAGGCCTTTCTGGAAGCCGTGCTCGGCGCGTCGCTGGCGGACGGGGACATCCTTTCCCACGCGAAAGACCTGAACATCGTATATACCCCGCTCCACGGGACCGGCGCGAAACTGATCCCGGAATGTCTGAAACGGCTCGGCGTTCCGAATCTCAGAACGGTTTACGAGCAGATGATCCCGGACGGAAACTTCCCGACCGTTCTCTCCCCGAACCCGGAGAATCCCGGATGCTTCGCGCTCGCGATCGAGAAGATCAGAAACGAGGACATCCCGTGTCAGCTGATCCTTGCGAGCGACCCTGACGCGGACCGGATCGGCATGGCCGTCCGGACGGAAGACGGCGGATTCAAAACGCTGAACGGGAATCAGATCGGCGCGCTGCTGATGGAATACATCATTCACGCCCGCAGGGAAAGCGGGAATCTGCCGGCAAACGGATGCGCCATCAAGTCCCTTGTCTCCTCCAACCTCTTCGACGCCGTCTGCGACGCGGAGGGGGTGGATCACGTCACCGTTCTGACCGGATTCAAATACATCGGAGAGAAGATCAAGGAATGGGCGTCGTCCGGAGAGCACACCTTCCTGTTCGGATTTGAAGAGAGTCAGGGTTACCTTTCCGCCGGATACGCGCGCGACAAGGACGCCGTCGCGGGCTGCATGCTGGCGACGGAAATGGCTTGCTGGCACGCAAAGAACGGCCGGACCGTCTCTCAGGCGCTGGACGAACTGGACAGGAAATACGGGTTCTACAGGGAATTCACGCTCAATCAGCAGATCGGAGGCATCACGCCGATCGAAACGACCAAACGGATCATGGACAGG
>CACZRJ010000250.1 GCA_902783535.1 uncultured Ruminococcus sp.
CGATGCGCTTCTTCCCGCTGCTTATCAGAATGCAATCGAAGAGAACGGGCTGGAGCCTGTCGACCGTCCCGAGGTCGATGTAGATTCCATCGACGAGGAAGGGGTCCATCTGAAGGCGACCGTCACCGTCAAGCCGGATGTCGAACTGTCTGACTATTTGGGACTCAGCGTCACAAAACCGGGTTCCGAAGTCAAAGACGAAGAGATCAATGATAAGCTTGAAGAGGCTCGCAAGCGCAATTCGCGTCTGCTCGAGATCGACGAAGAGCCCGCCAAAGACGGCGATGAAGTCCTGATCGACTACACCGGATATCTCGGAGAAGAAAAATTCGAAGGCGGTTCCGGAACGGACTATACGCTTCCTCTCGGATCCAATTCATTCATTCCGGGATTCGAAGAGCAGGTCGTTGGCCACAAGAAGGGTGAGGAATTCGATATCTTTGTAACGTTCCCGCAGGATTACCACGCTGAGGAGCTTGCCGGAAAAGAAGCAAAATTCCATATCGCGCTTCACAAAATCAGCAGAAGGATCCTTCCGGATCTCGACGATGAATTCGTCAAGGACGTTTCCGAATGGAATACGCTCGATGAATACAAGAAAGACATCGCTGCCCAAATCGCTGACCGCAAGGAGAAAGATGCCGAAAGACAGGTCCGCACGCAGATTGCCGACCAGCTGATCGAAAAAATGAATGCGGATATTCCGAAATGCATGATCGACCGCGAAGCGGAAGCGCAGTTCAACGATTTCGTTTACCGTCTGCAGTCTCAGGGACTGAGCTGGGAAATGTATTCCCAGTATGTCGGCAAGGACAAGAATGCCGTCATCGAAGACTTCCGCGCAGGCGCGGAAAGGAGCGTCAAGCGTACGCTGGCCCTTGAAAAAGTCGCGAAAGACGAAAAACTTGAAGTCACTGCCGAAGAACTGGAGAGCAAGTATTCTGAAATCGCCGGTCTCTATGGCGCAGAAGTTGACTACGTCAAAAAGAACATTTCCGAAGACGGCCTGAAGGAAGAGATCCTCCAGGACAAAGCCATGGACTTCCTTGTCGCACATGCGAAGATCTCCAAGAAAGCGGAAACGAAGAAACCGGCAAAGAAAGCTTCCAAGCCGAAAGCAGAAGACACGGCGGAAGACGAATCGAAGAAGGAAGCCCCGAAGAAAGCTGCGCCGAAGAAAGCCGCTCCGAAAAAAGCAGCACCCAAAGCGGAAGACGCTCCTGAGAACGAGCCGAAGCCGAAGAAAACAACCAGAGCAAAAGCAAAAGACGCCAAGACTGAGGAATAATCCTGTAAGGTAGTTTTAGTTATTTATGACAAGAGCAAGAAAAAAGGCCGTTTGCGGATTGTGCGGCAATTTGACTGCAAACCCGACGACATTGGATCTTTACGGGCAGAAGATCTCATTATGCGACAACTGCCTGGAAATGATCGACATCATCCACGATTCATATCACGAAAAGCTCCAGCGGAAGGCCGAGAAAAAAGCCTCATCGCTCGAGGCTGAAGCGGCCGGCTTCGTTCTCCCGACGCCGGAAGAGATGAAGCGCGAGCTCGATAAATATGTCATAGGGCAGGACAATGCGAAGATCACGCTTTCCGTGGCCATTTACAACCACTACAAGCGCATCCAGTACAGCGAAAGCAAAGTCCTGAATCCGGACAAGGACATTGAGCTGAGCAAGAGCAACGTTCTTCTCCTTGGCCCGACCGGCGTAGGAAAGACATTGCTCGCGCAAACGATCGCGCACATGCTGAAAGTTCCGTTTGCGATTGCTGACGCAACGACCCTGACGGAAGCCGGATATGTCGGTGAAGATGTTGAGAACATTCTTCTCCGTCTGATCCAGAACGCGGACTTCGACGTCGAGCAGGCGCAGAAGGGGATCATTTACATCGACGAGATCGATAAGATTTCCAGAAGGAGCGAAAACCGTTCCATCACCAGAGACGTTTCGGGTGAAGGCGTTCAGCAGGCACTGCTGAAAATCGTCGAGGGAACCGTGTCAAACGTTCCTCCGAACGGCGGACGCAAGCATCCCAACCAGGACTTCATTCAGATCGACACTTCCAATATACTGTTTATTTGCGGAGGTGCTTTTGACGGTCTGGAGGAGATCATCAAGCACCGCCTCGGCAGTTCCGTCGTGGGATTCACCGCCGGAAAGGCTCAATCCGGAGACGCAAATGACAAGAGTTCCGTGCTTCATCTTGCCGAAAGCGCCGATCTGGTGAAATACGGGCTGATCCCAGAACTGGTCGGACGTCTTCCCGTGATTACGACGCTGAATCCGCTGGATGTCGACGCGCTCGGATCCATCCTGACCGAACCGAAAAACGCACTCGTCAAGCAGTATCAGAAGCTTTTCAAAATGGACGGAGTCGACCTCGTTTTTGATGATGACGCTGTCAAAGCGATCGCGAAAAAAGCTTATGACACGAAAACAGGCGCGCGCGGCTTGCGCTCGATCATGGAAAAACTGATGATGGGATACATGTACAGCATTCCATCCGATCCGTCCGTGAAAAAGCTCGTCATAGATAAAGAAAAAGTTGCAAACATATAAGGAGAAACCGTATGATTATCAACCCCTCGTTTTTCGAAAGAGACGGCGGCGCAGAGCGCTCGTATGACTTGATTTCGAGACTGTTGAAAGACCGCATCGTCCTTCTGGTCAATGAAGTCAACGACGACCTTTCCTGCATGATCATGGCTCAGCTTCTGTATCTTGAAGCGATCGATCCCGGCAAAGACATCAGCCTGTATATCAATTCTCCCGGAGGATCGGTATCTGCGGGATTCGCCATCTACGACACCATCCGTCATTTGAAATGCGATGTCTCCACCATCGGCGTCGGATGCTGCGCAAGCATGGGAGCTTTCCTGCTTTCGTCCGGCACAAAAGGGAAGAGATACGCCCTTCCGAACTGTGAAATCATGATCCATCAGGTGCTCGGCGGTGTTCAGGGCCAGGCATCCGATATTGAGATCGAAACGAAGCACATGCTTCGCATCAAAGAACGTTTGAATGCGGCGCTTGCCGAAAACACCGGAAAGTCCGTCGAAGAAATCTCCCGCGACACGGACAGAAACAACTGGATGACTTCGGAAGAAGCTCTGGAGTACGGTCTGATCGACAAAGTGATTCAGTAGATTCCGGCAATCAACGGACAAAAGCAAATACCGGCGATGCAAATCGCCGGTATCTTTTTTATCATTTTATTCATCTGAAGGATTTCGAATCACCAGGAGCTCATTTGATAGACGTGCAAAGTCTGAAAGAGACAGATCTTCGCCCCTGACCTTCTCTTCGAATCCGCATGCCGCAATCGCTGCCGCAGCATCGGATTTTGATATCTGCAATCCGGAAGAGAGTCCGTTCGACAATGACTTTCTTCTCATTGAGAACGATGCACGGATACAGTCAAACAGCATTCCCTCATCGCGAACGAAAACCGGGGGAGTTGCATGCGGAATCAGCTGGATCACGGCGCTGTCCACTTTCGGGCGGGGGCGGAAGTTTCCCGCGGAAACATTGAACAGTTTTCTGATTTCGGCGTAATACGAAAGCGAAACCGTCATGGCGCCGTATTCACTCGATCCGGGCTTTGACGAGAGCCGTTCGGCAACTTCCTTCTGAACCATGACAGTGATGCTTGAAAAGCCGTAGCGGCCTTCCACGAGCTTCCAAATGACCGGGGAAGTGATATAGTAAGGCAGATTCGCAACCACGGCAACGCGCAGCCCGGGAAATTCCTCTGATATGATCTGCCGAAGGTCCGTTTTCATAATGTCTCCTTCGACGATCTGCACGTTTTCATTCAAAGCAAAACGTTCGCGCAGCACAGGGATCAGTTCCCGGTCGATCTCGACGGCAACGACCTTTCCCGCCCTGGATGCAAGCTGATTTGTCAAAATGCCGAGTCCCGGACCGATCTCTATGACGCCGGTGTGCTCGTCGATCCCGCTCTCGGAAGCGATCCTGGACGGAATGGCATCACCGATCAGAAAGTTCTGCCCGAACTGTTTTTTTGCGTGAACGGTTTTTTCAGTCATCATATTCCAGACTTTTCTTCCTTTCCCGGATCAGAATGATCCGATTCTTCCAGGTTTTTCAGGTTTTCAACGATGCGCTTCCGTCCTCTCCAGGAAAAAGCATACTTCCGGAATTCATCGTCCGAGTAGGATGAAACTTCCGATGATGTAAAGTTTCCGTGTCTGCTGCCGCAGAAGAATGGGACAGATGAATTCTTCGCACCGCGATTCAAAGGGCAAACGCTTTGACAGACATCGCAGCCCCACGCAATATGATTCTTTTTCAGAAGTTCAAGCAATGGGGGAGTCAGATGTCTCCTTTGCGAAACAGCGGACAGACAAAGGTCGGGATCGATCCCTCCGGAAACGCGTATAGCATGGCCTGGGCAGGCATTGACGCACTCGCCGCAATCCAGGCAGTAGGATACGTCAAGCGGCTCACACTCGATCCGCATGCTTGTAAGGATCGCGCCGATGAAAATGTATGATCCGTATACCGGATGAATCAGCAGGGAGTTCCGGCCGATCCTTCCGAGGCCGGCCTTTGAGGCCGCCTTTTTTTCATTGATCGGAGAGTGATCGGAAAAGCCGTAGAATTTTTCTCCCGGAAAAGCAGATTCCAGATCCGGAATCAGCGATCGGAACAGTTCCGAAAACAGCAAATGATAGTCAAATACATGCGCGTACTTTGAAACGCCGTCAGAATCGTATCCGCCTACATCGTACGGAACAGCGATCATGATGACAGACTGAATCCCATCCGGCAGAAGTTTCGGATTTAGAACGTCGCATACAGAAAAAGGAACAAAACCGAAGCAGTCGATATCTCTGCTTCTGAGTTTGTCGGCGATGAGAACGCACGCTTTATCTGTAGCTTTACCGTCATTCACAATCATAATCCTACTCGCTCCTGTTGAAAAAAGGACGGGCTCTCTGCCCATCCTTATCTCAAATCAATTGCCTAGGTCACTGCAGTTCTCTGAGAACAAGGCAGAACACGCTGGCGTGTTCAGCAGAGTTTCAGTCAGTGATGTAAGGAATCAACGCGACCTGTCTTGCTCTCTTAACAGCATTTGTAAGCTGTCTCTGATGCTCGGCACAGGTACCGGTCACGCGGCGGGGAAGAATCTTAGCGCGCTCAGACAGGCACTTGCGGAGACGTCCGATGTCCTTATAATCAATTTCCTTGATTTTATCGGCACAGAAGATGCAGACTTTCTTTCTTCTCCGATTGTTGCGAACGGCCGGTCTGGCTTCGCGCTGCTCCTTGTTATCGGAAGCAGTGTTCTCGGCTACGGGCGCAGCATTGTTTTCTTCTACGACGTTTTCAGCTGCGACAACCTGTTCATTTTGGTTTTCCAAAGCAAATAACCTCCTAAATTAGAATGGAAGCTCGTCATCGGAAGATACATCGGAAAATGACTCATCCGGTGAAGAACCATACGAAGGGATGTCGACACGGTCTTCAGAAGGAGATTGGGAGCCTGATGAAACGGAAGCGCTGTCGCCGGACTTGTTGCCGACGAAAGAAACATCCGAAATATTGATTTCGGTCACGGTTCTCTTCTGTCCATCCTTATCGGTCCAGCTTCTGTTCTGAAGCTGTCCTTCGATCAGAATCTGTTTACCTTTGGAAAAGTTTCTGCAGATGAATTCAGCTCTCTGCTCCCAGGCGGTCGCATTGAAGAAGTCAGTGTTGTTCTCACCGGTCTTCGAATAGTTACGGCCGACTGCGAGTCGAATGGAAACAACGGATTTGCCGCTGTTCGTTTTTTTCAGTTCCGGATCAGCTACCAGATTTCCCACAAGAATTACTCTGTTGTAAGACATGACTAATCACCTTTCTGTAAATGATCGTTTACTCTTCGCAAACGATGACGAGAGAACGAAGAATGCCGTCGGTAATATTAAACACACGCTTCAGTTCGTTCGGGAAATCATGACCCGATTCAAACGTCACGAGCACATAATATGCCTCGGTCAAATCTTCGATGGGGTAAGCGAGTTTTTTGACGCCCCATTCACGATTTTCAATGATTTCGCCATTGGCGGAAATCAAATCAGTGAATTTGGAGACAAGACCCTTGACAGCTTCTTCGCCGAGGGAATTGTTCACGAGGTACATCGCTTCGTACTTTCTCTTCTGCTCCATCACTAACACCTCCTTTTGGACATTTGGCCATTTACATGGCAAGGAGAAAACGATAACGTTTTCAATCTTTAACAATTTATCATTATTTTATACGTTTGTCAAGATTTTTATGGAAGATTTTTTCAAAATTCGATCCCGGCCTGCTGATCAAACATAATGCCTGAGCAGTTTTCTGATCTTCATTGTTGCCTCCAGAAGGGAAGAGATCGATTCTTCATTGTGCAGCGTATTCGTGATCCTGGCAATGAATTTGGAAAGGTCAGCCCGCACAAGCCAGGGGCGGTTCAGGTACTCATCAGGCACGTACGTCAGATTGGTCGTATAAAGTCTGTTCAGAAGCCCGTCGCGGTAAAGCTGGTCGAATTTTTCCACACCTTCCGTGAAGAAAGCGAATGTCGCAACGGCATATATCTCTCCGGCGTTCCTTTTCTTTGCCTCGGTAATCACTTCGATCAGCGACTGCCCGGAAGCGACCATGTCGTCAATGATCAGGATTTTTTTGCCCTCCATGGGACCGCCGATGTATTCATGCTGGACGATCGGGTTCTTGCCGTTGACGATCCTCGTATGATCTCTGCGTTTGTAGAACATACCGACATCAAGACCGAGAACGTTTGCATAATAAATGGCCCGCTCCATCGCTCCGGTATCCGGGGAAATGACGATCATGTTGTCTTTGAAAATATCTCCGCCTTCCTTTTCGATGAACGTTTTCAGTATCGTGTAGGTCGGGAAAATGTTTTCAAAAGACGTTCCCGGAATTGCATTGTAAATGGTCGGGTCATGTGCATCAAACGTCAGGATCGTGTCAATGCCGCAGTTTTTCAATTCTTCCAGCGCCATCGCACAGTCGAGCGACTCTCTGCCTTTTCTCTTGTGCTGCCTGGAAGCGTACAGCAGAGGCATGATGAGGGTGATTCTGTTCGCCTTGCCTCCGATTGCCGAAACGACGCGTTTGATATCCTGAAAATGCTCGTCGGGCCCCATCCTGTTCTCATATCCGAACATGGTATAGGTGCAGTGATAGTTGCCGACATCGGTGATGATGTAGAGGTCCTTGCTGCGAACGGAGTCATCGATTTTGATTTTTCCCTCTCCGTTGCTGAAGCGAATCTCTTCGATGGGAATGATGTAGGTAAAATCGTCGCGTGTCTCACCGCGAAGCTGCTTGATCCATTTGTCAATCTTCTGTCCGAGTTCCCAGCAGTTTTTCATAACTATCAGGCCGAGTTCTCCGCTTCTTCCGTTCGCCATATCGTCCCTCCGCTCTTTTGTAATTCTCATTTTACAATATCGAAAACCGTTTGTATATATATTTTGTGAACAAAATATTTTCTTTTTTTCACCATTTTTTTAACCATGAAGTGAAACTGCCGGATAATCGAGCCGAAATTCCGAAAATTATTAAAGAACAAAATTTTCTTTTTTGCCCTTTTATCTATTGACAAGAACGGCAAGTCATGCTAAAATTTGATAGAACATGAGTTCGTAACAATTGATTCAGGAGGTCATCAGCAATGGCTGCAAAAGACAAGGAAAAGGAAATGGCCGAAAGCAAGGCCGCTGCGTTGGAAACCGCGCTTTCTCAGATAGAAAAGAAATGCGGAAAAGGCTCTATCATGCGTTTGGGCGATCATACAGGCCTGGAAGTAGTCGGCGTCACGACAGGTTCTCTATCCCTCGACATTGCACTAGGGATCGGCGGTATTCCGAAGGGAAGAATCATAGAGATCTACGGCCCGGAATCATCAGGAAAGACCACGCTTGCTCTTCACATCGTTTCCGAAGTTCAGAAACAGGGCGGCGAGGCGGCATTCATCGACGCGGAACATGCGCTTGATCCGGTCTATGCAAAAGCCATTGGCGTGAATATTGACAGGCTGCTCGTATCTCAGCCGGACGACGGGGAGCAGGCTCTGGAGATCACCGAGGCGCTGGTACGTTCCGGTGCCATCGATGTCATCGTTATCGACTCCGTCGCAGCTCTTGTCCCGAGAAGCGAACTGGACGGAGACATGGGCGCGTCTCACGTCGGACAGCAGGCCAGACTGATGTCCCAGGCGCTGAGGAAACTTTCCGGTGCAATTTCAAAAACCAACTGCATCGTCATCTTTATCAATCAGCTTCGTCAAAAGATCGGCGTCATGTACGGCAATCCAGAAGTCACGACGGGCGGCGTCGCCCTGAAGTTCTATGCTTCCGTTCGCATCGATGTGAGAAAATCCGGAACGCTTGGAACGGGTGACGCAATCTACGGAAACCATGTCCGCTGCAAGGTCGTGAAAAACAAGGTCGCTCCGCCTTTCAAGATGGCAGAGTTCGACATCATATACGGCGAAGGGATCTCTAAGGAAAGCGAGATCATTGAGCTCGGCATCAAATCCGAAATCCTTGAGAAAAGCGGCGCATGGCTTTCTTTCGAAGGAGAAAAGATCGGTAACGGAAAAGAAAAAGTGCGTCAGGTTCTGAAAGAGAATCCCGAGCTTGCCGCGAAGATCGAGGCCGCAGTACGCGAGTATTACGCAAAAAGACCCGACGCCGTCAACGATTTGTCGTCATCTGATGGCGATCAGGAAGATTACGAATGAGCCCCGATTCACGAATGGGTTCTGACATTTACCTTGTCAGCGCAATCTCAAGGGACGAGGAAAGGCACGAAGCCGTCGTGGAATGCTGCGGAAGGCATCGCATTACGATTTTGGAATGCGACCGCATGGATCTGCAGGAAGGCAAGGTTCTTTCCGAAGATCAGTTCGATCGTTTGATTCATGCGGAGCAGTGGCTTTCCTGCATTCAGAAAGCACTTACGCATCTGGATTACGGAGACCTGTCCCGCCGCAGAATGATTGAAAAGCTGCGGCGTGTGTTTCCGGCCGACCTTGCGACGGAAGTCGCGGATTACCTGGTAGAAAAAGGGTATATCGACGATCTTTCTCTCGCTCGCCGCTATGCGGAAAACTATTATGAAGTCCGCGGGTACGGGCCGCTCAAAATCAAGAGCGAGCTGTTCGGAAAAGGATTCGATTCACAGGTCATCGGGAAAGTCATAACCCCGTATGTGCGAATGGATCACAGTGAAAGGATCACGAATCTGCTCCTGAAAAAGTATGATGAAGAAAACCTGAAAGATCCGGCGGTTGCAAAGAAAGCCTCAGCATGGCTTTCACGATATGGATATACCTGGTCAGATATCTCCCAGGTACTCGACGCATTTCAATAAGGGGATAAACATGTCTGTCAAAGTTGGATTCGTTTCGCTCGGCTGCCCGAAAAACCTGATGAACACAGAGCGCATGCTCTCCATTCTTGTCAACAACGGGTACGAGCTTGTCGCCGAAGACATCGACGCCGACGTCGTCGTGATCAACACCTGCGCGTTTATAGAATCGGCAAAGAAAGAAGCCATCGACAACATTCTGGATGTTGCTTGGCTGAAAGAGCACCGTTCCCTGAAGGGCATCGTCGTAACCGGATGCCTTCCGGAAAGGTATCGGGAGGAAATCCTTCAGGAACTGCCCGAAATCAACTGTATTCTCGGAACAGGATCGGTAGACTGCATCGCTCAGGCCGTGCAGGCCGCTTACGAGGGAAGACCGTATCAGGCGTTCGGCGACATCGACAGCGCCATGTTTTTCGGCGAGCGCGTCGTGACGACTCCTGACCATTTCGCTTACCTTCAAATTTCCGAGGGCTGCGACAATTTCTGCTCATACTGTGTCATTCCCTCCATCCGCGGAAGGTTCCGCAGCCGTCCGTTCAGTGAAATCCTGGACGAGGCGCGGGATCTTGCGCAGCTTGGCGTCAAGGAACTGTGTCTGATCGCCCAGGATACGACGAGATACGGAGAAGACCTGTACGGCGCGTATTCGCTCGACTCGCTGCTTTGGGAACTCTCTGAAATCGAGGGCATCGAATGGATCCGCATTCTTTACGGTTATCCGGACCGGGTGACCGACGGGCTGATCGACGCAATCGCCAACTGCGACAAAGTGGTGAAGTATCTGGACATCCCGATCCAGCATATCAATAACGAGATCCTCCGCAGCATGAACAGGCGCGACACCAGGGAAGAAATCGAAGCAGTTGTGAGAAAGCTGCGTGAAAATGTTCCCGGAATCATCCTGCGCACGACCGTTATCGTCGGATTTCCCGGTGAAACGCCGGCGCAGTTTGAGGAGCTCCGAGCATTTCTAAAGGAAACGAAATTTGAACGTCTGGGTGTTTTCAAATACTCCCGGGAGGAAGGGACACCCGCATACGATTTTCCGAATCAGGTTTCGGAGAAGACAAAGGAAAAGCGCTACAATATCCTGATGGAGCAGCAGGAACGCATACACAACGACTTTAATGCGTCCTTCGTCGGAAAGACGCTGAAGGTGCTTTGCGAGGGATATGATCAGGTCGCCGAGAGCTTTTTCGGACGGTCGTATGCCGACGCTTTCGATATTGACGGAAAAGTTTATTTTTCCTCTTCCAGGGACGTCAGAGAAGGCGAATTCGTCAATGTGAAAATCAATGAAGTGATCGATTATGATCTCGTCGGTAAAGCCATTTTTGACTAACGGAGGCGCTCAGTGAATACTCCGAACAAACTAACTGTTGTCAGAATTCTTCTGATTCCGGCCATTATCGTTTTCTGCGTCTACGATTTCTTTCCATTCGATGACACATACGCCGACTGGCTGAACAGAACGATCGCATGCGGGCTGTTTCTGATCGCGGCGACTACGGATTTTCTTGACGGATATATTGCGAGGAAGCACAATCTCGTGACTGACTTCGGAAAATTCATGGATCCGCTGGCGGACAAATTCCTCGTTTTGGGCTGTCTTTTCTCGATCAGTTTTTCCAGGTATGTTTTCACTACGGAAACGTACTCGGGCGTTTACTTTCCCTCCGACGTTCTGAGAATGCTTTTCTTCTGGGCCTCGATCATCGTATTGTTCCGCGAACTCGCCGTGACGTCCATGCGCCTTGTGGTCGCAAAAAGGGGAGTTGTCGTTCCGGCTCATATGCTCGGTAAAATCAAAACCAACGCGCAGATGCTCTGTATCGCGGTTGCAATCGTCGAACCCGTGCTGTTTCCGTTCGCCGGAGGATGGATCACTGCGTTCCTCATCGCGGCGATGACCGTCTTTACCGTATGGTCCGGCATCCACTATATCGTAGCTTATTGGAAATATCTTGACGTATCAATTTGAGGTGGTTATGAAACTTTACAACAGTGCAACTCATACGATCGACACATTCAAAACACACGAGCCCGGAAAACTGAAAATGTATACCTGCGGCCCTACCGTGTACCACTACGCGCACATCGGCAATCTTCGCTCTTACATCATGGAAGACGTTCTTGAGAAAACATTTCGTCAAACAGGATACGATGTCCTGCGCATCATGAACATCACGGACGTCGGTCATCTTTCCAGCGACGCGGATACCGGTGAAGACAAGATGCTGAAAGGCGCGAAGAGGGAACACAAAACGGTCATGGAAATCGCTGATTTCTATACCAAAGCATTCTTTGAAGACTGCAGAAAGCTGAATATCAGGACACCCGACGTCGTCGCACCAGCAACTTCGTATATCCAGGACTTCATTCACATGATCCAGAAACTTCTCGATGACGGATACGCGTATCTGGCAGGCGGAAACGTCTATTTCGACACGTCTAAGCTCGACCAGTATTACATTTTCAACAAGCACAACGAAGAAGATCTGGAAGTCGGCGTCCGCGAGGGCGTGGAAGCAGACGGAAACAAGCGGAACAAGTGCGATTTCGTCCTATGGTTTACAAAGTCGAAATTTGAAGATCAGGAACTCAAATGGGAGAGCCCGTGGGGCATGGGATATCCCGGATGGCATATCGAATGCTCGGCCATCAGCCTGAAATATGCCGGCGAATACCTTGACCTGCACTGCGGAGGGATCGACAATCAGTTCCCGCATCACACGAACGAAATCGCCCAGAGCGAAGCTTATCTCGGACATACATGGTGCCCGCAATGGTTTCACGTTCATCATCTGAACAGTTCCGACGGAAAAATGAGCAAATCAAAGGGCGAATTTCTGACAGTTTCCTTGCTGGAATCGAAAGGATACAAACCGCTTGCATACCGGTTCTTCTGCCTGCAGTCGCATTACAGAAAATCTTTGCTGTTCACATATGACAACCTCGACAATGCGCAGAATTCGTATCTGCGATTGATCGAACGCGTCTCCCGCATCATGGAAAACAATCCGGGCGGCGATGTCGACTCCGCAGTTTTCGGTGAGATGAAGGAGAAATTCTATGCGGCTCTCGAGGACGATCTGAACACCTCAATGGCGATTACGGTCCTGTATGATGTGCTGAAGAGCGACACGAATGCGCGCACGAAGCTTGAACTGATCCGAGAATTTGACAATGTCCTTTCACTTGACCTCATTCAGGAAGCCGAACGTCTTCTCGCTCCGAAAGCAGAAGATCCCGCAGGTTCGGATGAAACAAGGATGATCGAGTCGCTGATCGCGCAGCGCACCGAGGCAAAGAAGAGCAAGAATTATGCTGAAGCCGACCGCATCCGTGATCTGCTGAATCAAATGGGCGTTTCCGTGACAGACACGGCGAACGGACCGGTTTGGAAGAAAGTATGATGCTTTGCAACCGGACTGACTTCAGTCCTCTGGCGCTGGCGTATCTTGGCGACGCCTATTACGAAACCATCGTACGCGAGTACCTCGTAACGGAAAACAACGTCAGCATTTCCGAACTGAACCGCCTTGCGAAATCGTTCGTTACGGCAGGCGCTCAGGCGAAGATCGCCAGGCGAATGCTTCCTTTATTGACGGAGAGCGAAGTAAAGGTGTTCAAATCAGGGCGGAACGCGAAAAACACACGCCATGCACCGGGCGCTTCCGCAATTGATTACCGGATCGCGACCGGGCTGGAAGCCCTGTACGGTTATTTCCTGTTAAGCGATCTTCAGAAAAGAGCAAAAGAACTGTTTGTTTCATGTATACAAAACTACGAGGAGGAAAAACAATGAAGCCACTGAAACCGAAGGAGCAGAAAGTCCTTGACTACATCACCAAATACATTGAAACGGAAGGTTTCAGCCCAACTGTCAGAGAGATCTGCCGGGCACTGGACATTTCATCGACTGCCGCCGTATTCTACATACTCCGTCGGCTGGAAGAAAAAGGACACATTGTCACGTCCAACAAAAAAAGCAGAACAATACGTTTGGCAAGCAAGGAAAACACTTCCGAATCAGAATCCTTACGTGTACCGCTGCTCAGCAAAGTTTCGGGCGGCCCTTCGGCACTCGCGATCGAAAATATCGACGGGTATGTTGATTTCCCGAAAATCATGGGTGAAGGAAGAGCCAATCTGTTCGCGCTTCGGGTCATCGGCAACGACATGGCGGCATCCGGCATTTTGAACGGTGATATTGTTATCATTGAAAGCGGAAAGCACTTTACCAGCGGTCTTGTCGCCGCCGAACAGGATGGGTCTGTCGTGATCGGCTACGCGTCTCATAATGGCAAAGACACTGTATTGAAACGCGCTCAGGATTCCGACTCATCGGATCAGATCCCTTATGTAAGCATCCTTGGACGTATCATTGCCGACTATCGGTTCTATTGATGGTTTTATGTCAAGATCCAAAAAAGGTGTTGACAAACTGATTTTTATGTGATAATATCTCTTTCGTTGGCGATGATTCATTAGCTCAGTCGGTAGAGCATCTGACTTTTAATCAGGGGGTCCGGAGTTCGAGTCTCCGATGGATCACCAA
>CACZRJ010000251.1 GCA_902783535.1 uncultured Ruminococcus sp.
CCCAGCCGGTAGCCCATGTTGACGACGATGACGCCCTGCTTCGCGAGCCCTTCGCCGCTGTAGTCTTCGAAGGAGGGATCTCCGGTCTGCAGGGAACCGCCGTGGACGAACACCAGAACGGGCAGGTCCTTCTGCTCTCCCGCGGGCTTCCATACGTTCACGTAAAGCGAGTCCTCGCTCGCCGCGGGCGTAAATGAATCCGAAAAATCGAACCATTTGTAGTTGTGATAGCCGACCAGCTGGGTCAGGGACTGCATGATCGGAGACTTCACGACCTGCATGCTCATGGGAGCGAAATCGGCCGTTTTCCTAATGCCCTCCCACGGCTCCGGATCGACGGGCGGCTTCCAGCGGAGGCTTCCGACCGGCGGCGCCGCGTAGGGGATCGCAGCGTAGACCTCGACCTGTCCGCCGCATACGGTCAGCCCGGAGACTTTGCCGTCCCGCAGCTGAACGACGCCGGTTTCCCGGGCCGTCTTGTCGGTCGTGACCGGGACGCGCCGGACCGGGGGCCATGTGAGGAAAAGAATGACGGCGAATCCGGCCAGCAGAAAGACCCAGCCGCCGATCCTCAGCAGAAGATGCTTCCGGAGCAGTCCGGTTTCGTACAGGACTTCGACGGCGATGAACAGCGCGGCCGTGATGATCCACCCGGCGACCGTGTTGCGGTTCAGCTCGAGAACGAGCAGAGCCAGGATCAGCAGAAACCCGAGGACGATGCGTCTGGCGATCATATGAGAATTCCTTTCAGACGTTGAAGCGGAACAGAACGACGTCGCCGTCCTGCATGACGTAATCCTTGCCTTCGGAGCGGACGAGCCCGGCTTCCTTGCACGCGTTGTAGCTGCCTTTTTCGATCAGGGACGCGTACGGGACGACTTCCGCGCGGATGAATCCGCGTTCGAAGTCGGAGTGGATCTTTCCGGCCGCCTGCGGGGCCTTCGTGCCCTTGACGATCGTCCAGGCGCGGACCTCCTTCTCGCCTGCGGTCAGGAAACTGATGTATCCGAGCAGACGGTAGGACGCGCGGATGAGCTGGTCCAGACCGGACTCCTTGATGCCCAGGTCGTCGAGATACGCCTGCTGGTCCTCTTCGTCGAGTTCGGACAGCTCCGCCTCGATGCGGGCGCAGACGGTGATGATCTCGGCGTTTTCGTTTTTCACGTATTCTGCGAGGGAAACGTAATACGGATTGTCCTCTTTCGGAGACGCCAGGTCGTCCTCGGAAACGTTCGCGCAGTAAATGACCGGCTTCGCGGTCAGCAGCGGAAAATCGGTCAGCATGTCCTGCTCGCTCTCGGTCAGGCTGACGCTCCGCGCGGGCTTTCCGCTGTTCAGCGCCTCGCCGATGCGTTCCAGGACCGGCAGTTCCGCCTGGGCCGCCTTGTCGCCCTTCGCCGCCTTCCGGACTCTGTCGACCCTGCGCTCGAGCAGTTCGAGGTCGGCGAGGATCAGTTCCGTATTGATGGTGTCGACGTCCCGCGCGGGATCAACGGTATCCTCGACATGCGTGATCTCGCTGCCGCCGAAGCAGCGGACGACGTGAACGATCGCGTCCACTTCGCGGATGTGGGACAGGAACTTGTTTCCAAGTCCCTCGCCGTGCGACGCGCCTTTTACGAGTCCCGCGATGTCAACGAATTCGATGACAGCGGGGGTGTATTTCTTCGGATGATACATTTCAGCCAGTCTGTCCAGCCGTTCGTCCGGGACGGCGACGACGCCGACGTTCGGGTCGATGGTGCAGAAAGGGTAGTTCGCGCTCTCCGCGCCCGCCTTCGTCAGTGCGTTGAACAGCGTGCTTTTTCCGACGTTCGGAAGTCCTACGATGCCGAGCTTCATACAAATACCTCTTTATCATGATTAATATACATATATTGACATTTTCAATATACACGATTGCATGCGCCATTTCAATACGAACTTTGCGTTTATAAAATATAATGAACAAAAATGATATATCATTTAAAAAACCATTGACAACGCAATATGTTTGTGATATATTATACTTAGAAAGTTCAAAATACG
>CACZRJ010000252.1 GCA_902783535.1 uncultured Ruminococcus sp.
CGTTTCCAGCTCCAGTGGCCGTAAATGGATTTCATAACGGCAGTATCGGACGCGCTTGCGGGCTCCGCGTCAATATGGTTTCCGCCGCTCCACCGCTTCACGGTAAAGACTTTGCCTGTCTTGATATCTTTTACCTTGAAAGTTGCGCCCTTCGGGATCTTTTTGCTGCCGCCGTTGAACCAGTCAAGCCGTTCCGTGCTGCCGCTTCCTCCTGATGAATCGGATGCTGTGGCTTTCTTTGCGTCGGAGGAATTCAGTTTGGCAAGCGTCTTGCTGTTGACCTTCCCGTTTGCCGTCAGCCCGTTGCGTTTCTGAAAGTTTTTAACGGCTGTCTTGGTTCCGTTACCGTAATCACCGTCGACAGTTCCAGAATAGTAACCGAGCTTTTTCAGCCGCTGCTGGACTTTCTTGACGGCGCTGCCGGAGTCTCCCGGCGCGCAGGTTCCGTCTGAACTGCCGCTGTTCTTGGCCTTTGTTTCTTTCGTGCTTGTAGAGGATGATTTCTTCGCATCGGATGATTTGGAGGATGAATCCGTTATCTTGATATATTTCTTGTAAACATAACCTGTTTTTCCGCCTGACGAAATCTTATACCAGCTGCCGGTACTGTCCTTGATGGTGACGGAAGCGCCTTCCTTCAGCGTACCGACCACTTTGCTGTCAGAGCTCGCAGTTTTGCGGATATTCAGGGAGGTGGCTGTCACTTTCCCCGTCTTTGCCAGCGCGGCGCAGCAGGGAATCAGGCACAAAATGAGCATAAGAACGAAAGTGATCTTCCACTTTCTCATCCTGCTCACCTGCCTTTTTGAGAATCATTCAGGGTAATATTATTACGTTTTTATTAAATTGTCAATAATTTACGTAATTTTTTAGAAATACTTTCTTGTGTTTTTAGATACAATATGTCATAGTATGATGGGTGTGCAATCAGTTTGAATAATGTATCGGGAATAAATCATAATCGAAACTGAAAACACTATGTTTTTTTGATAACAAATGATATAATAAATGTTTGAAGGAACATAGCTGAAACAGGAGCGGACGCAATGAAGCTGAGGAAGAAGCAAAATGAGAACCACGGCAAGAGCAAGGCGCAGGAATTGTATCCGAAAGTAAAAACCTTTTCCAGGGCATATGATTACTCTTCCGGCGGAAACAGTACTGCGGTTGCTCAGTCCGGGATTTCATCCCCTTCCCTTCGGGATATTGAGATTAATCCTGTCCCGCTCTCCCCTGTTGTCCCCGAATATGCTGCGTCTGTTGATATCAATGACCCGGAGCGAATCGATCTGCAGGATACCCTGTTGACAGATGAATCCTTTACGGAACGATTCCCGATACGGCACCAGACTGCTGAAGATGCCGGTGAAGACAATTCTTTCGTTCCGGCTGCTGAACCTGAACAATACAGCGAGTCTGAAGAATCCGATTCTTACGAAACTGCTCCTGAAGAAGAACCGAAACTGTCCTTTCCCGCCGAACCTGAAGCAGAATACGAGTCAGATTTCTACAGCGGATCTGAATCCGGTCCTGAGGAAGAAGGAGAAACTGCTTCTGAAAAAGAAACTGAACTGCTCTTTCCCACTGAACCCGAAGCAGAATACGAATCGGATTTCTATATCGATCCTGAATCCGATCCGGAGGAAGAAGAAGAGGCTGCATTCCCGGAAACATCTCCGATTGATGACTTAACTGCGTCTTTCTGTTTGCCTGATGATGATTCAGACGGCGATGAGAAGGAAACCGACCCTGAACCGCTTTCTGAGGCTGCGGAAGAAACCGGGCCTGACAGCTTTGAGCAACTGTTTCCCCGGCTTGAAACAAAGGGGAAAACCTCACTGAAAGCAGTCTGGAAGCCGTTGGAAAATGCGGACGGATACGATGTGTTTTTTGCCCGCAGCGGCGAATCCTTTGGGAAAGCATACCGTTCCTTGTCTTCCGCAGAAACCGCTTTGACCTTCAGCGAGCTTGAAAAAAAGACCGTATATAAAATGCGGGTTAACGCGTTTGTGTTTTCCGGCGGGCAGAAATCCGTTCTCTGTGAATCAGATACCGTTTGCTGCATCACCGGTGGCAGCACAAAAAAGCACACAAACCCATTGGATATAAAACTGAAAAAGGAAAACCTGACTCTTTCCGCAGGCGAAAAGAAAAAGATCAGCGCGTCAGTCATCGGACAGGATCCGGAGAAAACAGTGCTGGAGCACGGCGGATTGCTTCGCTATCTTTCGGAGGACACGGACGTTGCCTCTGTTTCTAAAGAAGGAAAGGTCACAGGCATTGCTCCGGGCCGCTGCCGGATCTTCCTGATTGCCTCCAGCGGTCTCCATACTGCTGTGAATGTAATCGTACAGAAAGAGAATCAGTCTGTTGCTTTCAGGAAGAAGAAATACTCTCTGGCAGTCGGAAACACGATTAACCTCAGCAAGAAACTGAAATCTGCGCCGGACGGGGAAAGCGGCTCTCTGAAATGGAAGAGCAGTGATAAAAAAGTTGCGGAAGTCAGCCGGAAAGGTATCGTGAACGCCCTGAAGAAAGGTCAGATTACTGTCCGGGTCAAATCCGGCGAAAACGGTCATGCTAAAGTCAGGATCCGGGTCAGCGCCGCTAAAAAGAAAAACACAATCCCCTGGGAGAGCTTCAAAGCCATAAAATGATGCCGGACGGAAGCTTGACAGCCTGTGATTAATATGTTAATATCTCTTTCGGTTTCAAAGAAACCAGTGCCGTAGACAGCCGGTATCGCAAGA
>CACZRJ010000253.1 GCA_902783535.1 uncultured Ruminococcus sp.
AGGATGCCCATCAGCAGTTTTCCCGCCCTGCGCTTGCGCATGAACTGGAAAATGTAGTAGAAGATGAGCGCGACGATCAGAATATCCAGGACGTCGACGACCCGGATGGACTGCAGCTGCGACCACACGTAGCGGAAATAATCCATAATCGCGGTCATGTTTCCTGTTCTCCCTTCTCAGAGTTGATATCGCGCAGCCGGAGCGCGAAATGATGTTTTTTCGGCTTTGTTTCTTCAGTTTCGGGAAAGCGGTCACGCAGCGCGTTCACCAGTTTCCGGAGCGCGATCCCGCGGTGGCTGACGGCCTCCTTTTCCTCCGGCGTCAGTTCCGCGAACGCCTTTTCCGCCGGCGGATACCAGAAGAGCGGATCGTATCCGAAGCCTCCCTTCCCCCGCCTTTCGCGGAGGATCCTTCCCTCGGCCGCGCCTTCCGTCACGCAGTTTTTTCCGTCCTCGAAGATGACGCACAGCGCGCACATGAACCGCGCCGTCCGTTCCTCGTCCGGAACGTTTTCAAGTTCCTTCAGCAGTTTGTCGTTGTTCTTCTCGTCGTCGCCGTGCGCTCCCGCGTAGCGCGCCGAATAGATCCCGGGGCGTCCGCCGAGCGCGTCGACGCACAGCCCGCTGTCGTCCGCCAGAACGGTCCCGCCGACCGACTTCCAGACGGCGTCCGCCTTGCGGAAGGCGTTTTCGGCGAAAGACAGTCCGCTCTCGTCGATGTCGCCGTCGAATCCGGCCTCGCGCATGGTCACGAGTCGGACGGGCAGAGACGCGTTTTCGAAAAACCGGTTGAATTCAGCCGTCTTGTGCGCATTGCCGGAAGCGAGCACCCAGGTCTCCATACTGCTTATTCCTCCGTATCGAAGAATGCTTCGACGAACGCTTTTCCGTCGAACGGGCGCAGGTCGTCGATTCCTTCGCCCACGCCGATGTAGCGGACGGGAATGCCGAGTTCCTTCCGGATGGCGAGGACGATGCTGCCCTTCGCCGTGCCGTCCAGCTTGGTCAGCACGAGGCCGGTGATCTCGGCCGCTTTCCGGAACTCCTTCGCCTGCACGAGCGCGTTCTGCCCGGTCGTCGCGTCCAGGACGAGAAGCGTTTCCCGCTTCGCCTCCGGCAGTTCGCGCGACAGCACGCGGTTGATCTTCGCGAGTTCGTCGAGCAGATTTTTCTTGTTGTGCAGCCGTCCCGCCGTGTCGACGATCAGGACGTCCGTCTTCTGCTTGCGCGCCGCGCCGGCCGCGTCGAAAACGACCGCCGCGGGGTCGGCGCCTTCGCTCTGCCGGATCATGGGAACGCCGGAGCGGTTCGCCCAGACCTCCAATTGATCGATCGCGGCCGCGCGGAAGGTGTCCGCCGCGCAGAGCATGACGTGTTTTCCCTCGGAATGGAACAGATTCGCCAGTTTTCCGATGGACGTCGTCTTCCCGACCCCGTTCACGCCGATGACGAGAACGACGGTCATGCCTTCGTCCGGACGGATCTCCTCCCCCTCTCCGATCAGTTCGGAAAGGATCTGTCGGAACTCTTCGCGCGCCGGCCCGGTCTCTTTGATCTTTTTCTCCTTCAGCCGGCTGCGGAGTTCCTCCGAAATGTATGTCGCGGTCTCGACGCCGACGTCCGCGGAAATGAGCAGGTCCTCCAGCTCTTCGTAGAAATCGTCGTCCACGCGGTCGGCGCTCCGGAACAGCCGGTCGACCGGTTTCAGAAGCGCGTCTCTCGTTTTTGTCAGTCCGCTTTTCAGTTTCTCAAAAAATCCCACGGTTGCGTATTCTCCCTCAAGCGATCAGTTGTTCTGTCCCACGTAGGTCCTGAAGTTCTCCTCCATGCCCGACAGGTTCAGCTGCATATAGTCGGAAATGCCCTTCTGGTGCATCGTGACGCCGTAAAGCATGTCCGCGTGCTCCATGGTCCCGCGCCGGTGGGTGATGACGATGTACTGCGTCTTCTGCCCGTGGTCGCGGATATACTGTCCGAATTTGTTGACGTTGATCTCGTCCAGCGCGCTCTCGATCTCGTCGAAGATGCAGAAGGGCGCGGGATTGACCGCCTGCAGCGCGAGATACAGCGCGATGGCGGCGAACGACTGCTCTCCGCCGGACAGCAGCGAAATGCTGAGTCCCTTCTTTCCGGGCAGCCGGAGGATGATGTCGATGCCGCATTCCAGCGGACGGTCCGGATCCTCCAGTTCCACTTTCGCGCCGCCTCCGCCGAACAGCTCGACGAAGACCTCGTTGAATTTCAGGTTGATCTTCCGGAAGGTCTCCAGGAAACTCTCGCGCATGTTGACTTCCAGCTTGGCGATGGTGCTGTCCAGGCTCCGGCGGGTCTTCTGCAGGTCCTCGATCTGCGTGGAGAGGAAATCGTACCGTTCCTTGACGGCGCGGTATTCCTCCACGGCGTTCACGTTGATGACGCCCATCGCGCGGATCTTCGCCTTCAGCGAGGCGAGACGGGAGGGCGCGTGATCCATCTGTTCCGGCGGCAGGCGGTACGCCTCCGCGTCGGAATAGGTCATCTCGTATTCGTCGTACAGTTTCGAGGTCAGATTGTCGAACAGCTCGCTCACCCGCTTGTAGTTCGCGTCCTCTTCCGTCGCCTTCGAGAACATCGCGTCCCGTTTGTCCTGCGCTTCGCGGACGCGCGCACGGGCGTCGGTCAGTTTCTTTTCGGTCTCCTCGCGGCTGCCGAACAGGGCTTTCAGTTTTTCCTCCGCCTCGGAGACGGCCTTCGAGGATTCTTCGATCCGTTCCGTCAGGCCGGCGATCCGCGCGTTCCGGTCCGCGACGGCCTGTCTGGACGACTCGACCGCGATCCGCAGACCGTTGATGCGTTCCATGATGGAAGTGAGACTTTCGGTCAGCTGGGAGACGGTCGCGGAGATGCCGTCCGCGGACGCCCGTTTGGACACGAGCGCGATCCTGGCTTCCGACAGGACGTTCAACGCTTCCGCCTCTTCGTTTCTCGCCTTCTCGAGCGCTTCCTTCGCGTCTCTGTATGCCTGTTCCGCAGCGCGGATCCGTCCGCTGACGTCGGCCGCGTCCGCCCGGAGCGAAGCCAGACGCTGCTCCAGTTCCTTCCGTCCGTCCTCGCCGGAGGAAATGCCCTCCCGCAGGGCGCGGAGATGTTCGTTCTCTTCCTCTTCGCGCGCGGCCAGGCCGCTGATCTCGGTTTCCAGAGCGTTCAGGCGCGTTCTCGCTTCCTCCGCTCTTCCGTCGCAGGAATTCGCCTCTTCCGAAGCCTTTTCCGCCGCGGCGCGCCTGTGGGCGGCCTCCCGCTCGATCTCGAGCAGTTCGCCGTTCCATTGCCGGATGTCGGCCGACAGCCGCTCGATGTCCATCGCGCGGGTAAAGACGCCGACCTTCTTTCCGGTCGATCCGCCGGTGAAGCTTCCGCCCGGATGGATGACCTGGCCGTCCAGCGTGACCACTTTCAGCCGGTATCCGCCCGCGGAGGCGATCGCCTGCGCGTGATCCATATCTTCCGCGACGACCGTCCGTCCGAGGAGGTCCGTCACGATGCCTTCGTATTTCTTGTCGTATCTGCAGAGGTCGGAGGCGATGCCGTAGCAGCCCGCCATGCCCGCGAACGACCTCGCGTCCGCTTTCGTTCCGCGGACGGTCTCCAGCGGGAGGAAGGTCGCGCGTCCGGCTTTCCGGTCTTTCAGATACCGGATGGCCGCCTTCGCGTCCTCCGCCGTTTCGACGACGATGTGCTGTGCGGAGGCGCCGAGCGCCGTTTCCAGCGCGACGACGTAGGTCTCGTCCGCCGACAGGATGTTCGAGACCGGTCCGTGCAGGACGGCTTTCCCGCCGTTCCTCCGGAGGATCTCCCCGTCTTTTCCGGCCTTCAGCACCGCGCGGACGCTGTCGGAATATCCTTCGAACAGCTGCTCCATCCGCTGCAGGCTTTCGCGCCGCTGTTCCGCGGCCGTCACTTTCAGCCGGACGCCGACCGCCTGGTCGCGCATCTTCGCTTCCGAAGCGAGTTCCTCTTCGGCTTTCGCCCGCAGGTTCTTCGCGGCTTCGCGCTCCTTCTCGACGGAAGCGAGTTCCGCGTCCCGCCGGGATTCGGTCTCCGCGCGGGACTGCCTGAGCGCCTCCACGCGTTCCTCTCCCGCCGCGATGCGCTCTTCCGCCTCCCGGCCGCTCTTTCTCGACGCCTCGATCTCCGCGGCGAGCCCCGCTTCCTTCGCGGCGATCCCGGCCGTGTCCTCGCGGACGTCGGCAAGCGCCTGCTCCGCGTTCGCCGTCTCTTCCGTGCGGCGCGCGACCTCGTCGCGCTTTTCCTGCCACAGGGTCTCCTTTTCCGCGCACGCGGCGTCCGCCGCGTCCGTTTCGGCCTGCGCGTCCTTGAGGGACTGCTCGGCGGCGTTGATCATCTTCGCCGTCGCGAGAGACTGCCCGGACGCCTCGTCGATCTGCTTCGCGCTGTCTTCCGCGACCTGATTGAAGTGGGCGATGTCGTTTTCGCATACGGCTTTTTCGCTTTCCGCGGCCGCTTTCGCGCGCTCGGAGGAAGATTTTTCCTCTTCCGCGACGGAGATCAGTCTGGAGGATTCGTAGCTGTCGTTCAGGAGCGCGTCGAGGTCCTTCTCGGCGTTCTCCCGATCGCTTTCAGCCTCTTCCAGACGCTTTTTCGCGTCGTTCAGCCCTTCTTCGCCCGCCGCGCGCTTGGCGCGGAGATCGTCCAGGCTGTTCAGCCACAGCGTGATCTCCAGACCCATCTTTTCGTCGTAATACGCCTTGTACCGCTTCGCGTTTTCCGCTTCCTTCTCGAGCGGCTTCACGCGAGACGCGACCTCGGCGAGGATGTCGTTCAGACGCAGAAGGTTGTTCTCGGTTTCGGCGAGCTTGCGCTCGGCGGCCGTCTTCTGCACGCGGAACCTGGAAACGCCGGCGGCCTCCTCGAAGATGCTTCTGCGCTCGTCGCCCTTCTGGGAGAGCACTTCGGCGATCTTGCCCTGGCTGATGACGGAATATCCCTCGCGTCCGATGCCGGTGTTGTAGAACATGTCGTAGATGTCGCGGAGCCGGCTCACGTTCCGGTTGATGGAGTATTCGCTTTCGCCGCTGCGGTAGTATTTCCTTGTGATCACGGTCTCGGGGAAGTCGGACAGGCGCGGCTTTTCGTCCCTGGACGGCTCCTCGGCGTCCGGATCCAGCGTCAGCTGATGCTTCTCGTTGTATTCGGCCTCCGTGTCGAAATACAGCGAGACGACGGCGCAGTTCGCCGCGGGACGCGCGGGCGTTCCGTTGAAGATGACGTCTTCCATCTTCGCGCCGCGCAGGCTCTTCATGCTCATTTCGCCGAGCACCCAGCGGACCGCATCGAGAATGTTCGACTTTCCGCTTCCGTTCGGGCCGATGATGCAGGTCACGCCGGTTTCGAATGTGATCTTCGTTTTGTCGGGGAACGATTTGAACCCCTGCATTTCCACTGCTTTCAGTCGCATGTCCGGTTTCCTTTGCAGATATGATTCGTCCGCTGCCCGCGGACGGGGTCTTGCCTAATCGAGCTCGCCGAGCATGATCAGCGCGCGGTGCGCCGCCTCCTGCTCCGCTTCCCGTTTGGTCCGCCCGGTGCCCTCGCCGAGCAGATTGGAATTCAGATAGACGGCGAAATGGAAGATCCTGTCGTGGGGCGGCCCTTCCTCGCCCATTTCCTCGTAGCGCAGCTCCTCTTCCGGCGTCTGCTGGACGATCCGCTGCAGCATGGACTTGTAGTCCTCCGTTCCGCGCTTCACGACCTCTCCGGTCATTCTGCGCAGACGCGGGAGCAGGAACGCACGCGCGCTGTCCATGCCGCTGTCGAGATAGATGGCGGCGAGCAGCGCTTCGAACGCGTCCGCGATGATGCTTTTCCGGTTCTTTCCGCCTCCGGACGCGATCTCGCCGTTTCCGAATCGCATGTAGTCTCCGAGTCCGATCTCGGAAGCGAGCACCGCGAGCGTGTTCTCGCAGACCAGCGCCGCGCGGGTCCTCGTCAGGAAGCCCTCGTCCTCGCGCGGGAATTCCGCGAACAGAAGGTCGGACGTGATCACGGACAGGACGGAGTCGCCGAGGAACTCCAGCCGCTCGTTGCACTGCGGCCGGCGGTCGCGGCACTCGTTCGTATACGAGGAATGCGTCATCGCCTCCTCGAGAAACGCGCGGTCGCGGAAGACGTAGCCGATCTTCTTTTCCAGTTCGCCGAGCGGTCTGGCCGCGTCGGCTCCGGCGGGCATTTCCTTCTGTCTTCCTCCGCTCATGAGTCTCCGCCTTCCTTCCAGCCGCATTTTTTGGAGCAGTAGAGGGTTTCCTTACCCTTTTTCACCAGCAGAGGCGCTCCGCAGGACGGACAGGACTTGCCGGCGGGCGGATCCCACGAGGAGAACTGGCATGCCGGATAGCTCTCGCATCCGTAATAATTCTTTTTCTTTTTCGTCTGACGGATCATCAGCTTCTTTCCGCACAGAGGACAGGTCAGTCCGCTGTCGCGCGCGTAGGGACGGGTGCCCTTGCAGGACGGGTAGTTCCTGCACGCGAAGAAATTGCCGAAGGGGCCTTTCCGCAGGACCATTTCGCCTCCGCAGACGGGGCAGGGCTCGGTCCCGACGACCTCCTCCTTCTGTTCCGTCTCTTCTTTCTGCGGCAGAGGCTTCACGGCGGCGGGAGCGGACGCGGGATCCTGCTCCAGTTTCTTCGCGTTCCGGCATTTCGGATAGTTCGGGCAGGCCGCGAACCGGCCATACTTGCCCATCCGCTCGATCATGCGCGCGCCGCATTTTTCGCAGATCATGTCGAGTTCCTTGCGCGGCGGGACGATCTTTTCGCGTTCGACCGTCGCTTCCGCGGTCTCCAGCTGCTTTTCGAAGTCCGCGTAGAACGGATCCAGGATGTCGGCCGGCGCCTTCTCGCCGTTTTCGACGGCGTCCAGATCCTCCTCCATCTCCGCGGTGAAGTTGTAGTCGACGATGTGCGGGAACGCCTTGGTCATCAGTTCGTTCGTCAGGCATCCGAGTTCCGTCGGGACGAGCGACTTCCCTTCCCGGCGCACGTATTCCCGCGCGAGGATGGTCGCGATCGTCGGCGGCAGCGTGGAAGGACGTCCGATGCCCATTTCCTCGAGCGCCTTGATCAGGGAGCCTTCGGTATACCGCTGCGGCGGCTGGGTGAATTTCTGCGCGGGCGTCACGGATCTCGCCTGCAGGACGTCCCCTTCCTCCAGCGGAGGCAGGGTCTCCTCCCTGTCGGTCTCGGACGCGTCCGCGTCGTCGTAGATGGCCTTGTATCCGCGGAACCGGATGGTGTTCCCGTTCGCGTGGAAGACGGCCTTGCCGGAACGGATCTCCGCCGTCACGGTGTCGACGGTCGCCGGCGCCATCTGGCTGGCGATGAAGCGGTCCCAGATGAGCTTGTAGATCTTGAACTGGTCCGGGCTGACCTTTCCGCGGACGTCCGACGGCGTCAGGGCCGGGTCGGACGGGCGGATGGCCTCGTGCGCGTCCTGAACGTTCTTGTTCTTCTGATGGAACTCGTTCGGCTTGTCAGGGCAGAAGTCCTTTCCGAACTTGTCGAGAATGACGGCCTTCGCCGCCTCCTTCGCCTCGTCGGAGATCCGCAGCGAGTCGGTCCTCATGTATGTGATCAGACCGTGCGCGCTCCTGTCGCCGAGGCTGAGTCCCTCGTACAGTTCCTGCGCGATCTGCATGGTCTTCGTCGCCTGGAAGTTCAGGCGCCTGTTCGCCTCCTGCAGAAGCGTGGACGTCACGAAAGGCGGCTGCGGGCGGACGTGCTTCACGCTCTTCTTCACGCTTTCGACGCGGAAGTCCTTCTCCATGCCGTCCATGACGCGCTTCACGTCGGCCTCCGTTTTGAGGTCGCGCTTTCCCGAGGGAACGCCGTAATAGCGGGCGGTCAGCTCCCCGCCGCTTTCCGTGACGAGAACGGCGGTCAGAAGCCAGTATTCCTCCGGGACGAAGGCCTTGATCTCCTCTTCGCGCTCGACGATGATCCGGGTCGCGACCGACTGCACGCGGCCGGCGGACAGTCCGCTCTTGACGCTTTTCCAGAGGAACGGGCTGAGCTTGTAGCCGACGAGTCTGTCGAGGATCCGGCGGGTCTGCTGCGCGTCGACGATGTGCATGTTGATGTCGCGGGGATGCTTGATCGCCTCGCGGACGGTTCCCTTCGTGATCTCGTTGAAGGTGATGCGGCGGATCTTTTCCGGCTCCGTGCCGAGGATCTGCATCAGGTGCCAGCTGATGGCCTCCCCTTCGCGGTCGGGGTCGGCCGCGAGCAGGATCCGGTCGGCGCTTTTCGCGTCTTTCCGGAGTTCCTTGATCAGGTCTCCCTTTCCGCGGATATTGATGTACTGCGGCTTGAAGCCGTTTTCCACGTCGATGCCGAGGGAGCTTTTCGGCAGATCGCGGACGTGGCCTTTGGAAGCTTTGACTTTGTATCCCTTGCCGAGGAACGATTTGATCGTGTTCGCCTTGGACGGGGATTCGACGATGACGAGTGTGGTCATTGAAATCTATTTGCCTTTCTTAATAATCAGTGGTTGTTCGGGACGAGAGCGGGATCCGTGCGCGCGCCTTCCCACATCAGCACCGCGGCCGCGACGGCCGCGTTCAGGCTTTCCGCGTTTCCGGTCATCGGGATCCGGACCGTTCTTCCGGCCGCGGAGATCAGTTCCGGGCTGATGCCCTGCCCTTCGTTGCCGACGATGAAGCAGTCGTCCGGTCCGACCGGGATCGCCCCGAGGGTCTCTCCTCCGTCGCACAGGGCCGCCGCCATGACGGTCCGGCCGTTCGACTTCAGGTCCTCCGTCAGCGAGACGAGGTCGCCGCAGACGGCCGCAGCGCCCGAGAAAACGGTTCCCATGGAGGCCCTGACGGTCTTCGGGGAATAGATGTCGGCGCAGTCGGACGAAAGGACGCAGGTCCAGCCCAGCGCGGACGCGGTCCGGATGACCGTTCCGACGTTCCCGTTGTCACGGACGGACTCGAGCAGAAGCAGCCTTCCGGGGACTTCGGAAGCTTTGTTCACGGAACGGACGCACGGGAGGAAGGAGGACACGGTCAGGACGCCCTGCGGCGCCTGCTCGGTGCAGATCTTCCGGAACACATGCTCCGGAACGGAGATCACGGCGTCCTGCGGGAGGTCCTTCAGCAGTTCCTCGAACTGCTCTTCCTTCTCCTCCAGGACGAAAACGCATTTCGGCGTCCATCCGAACCGGAGGTATTCCTCCAGAAGATGCACGCCTTCAAAAAAGAACGTCGAAGTTTCTTCCCGGAATTTTCTGGAAGAAAGCTTCGCCGTCTGCACGATCATCGGATTGCCGCGGGACGCAATCCGTTTCCAGTCCGACCGTCCCATACGCGCTCTCAGTCACACAAAAATTCAAACATCATTTTTCTTTGCATATAATATAGTATAGAAAATCGGGCTTGTCAATATATATTGCGAAAAATCTTGCCTCCTTTCCCATCCCTTGTGCTTTTTTTCCTTCGGCCGGAGACAAAAGGAAAGGCGGCGTCTCTCCGGATGGAAAAACGCCTTCCGTATTTTCTGTTTTCAGCCCGTTTTCGCGACGATCACGCGGTCGTTTCCTCCGTAATCCCTGATCACGGCGGAAGCGAACCCTTTCTCGCGGAGGATCTCCTGAACCGCGTCCGCCTGATCGTATCCGATCTCGAACAGCAGAACGCCGTCCTCCTTCAGAAGCATCCGCGCGTAGGACGCCACGGCGCGGTAATACCGCAGACCGTCTTCACCTCCGTCCAGGGCGCTTTCCGGCTCGTACCGGACGTCCGTGGGAAGGTTTTCCATGTCTTCGGTCGGGATATAGGGCGGGTTGCACATCACGAGATCGAACGGCCTTCCGGCGCGGACAGACAGGGCCGCGTAGTCCTCGTCGTCCAGCGCGTCGAACCGCAGCACGGTCACGTTCTTCAGTTCGGACAGGTTCCGCAGGGTATACGGAAGCGCCTGCCTGGACAGCTCCAGCGCGTAGCCTTCCGCCTCCGGAGCGTTCGCGGCGACCGCTTTCGCGATGCATCCGCTGCCCGAGCAGATGTCGGCGAACAGCTGGCCCTTCTTCAGGATCTTCAGCGCGGCCTCGACCAGGACCTCCGTGTCGGAACGCGGGATGAAGCATCCGGGTCCGACGAAGATCTCCTGCCCGTAGAAGACGCAGGAGCCGAGCACGTACTGGATCGGCTTTCCGTAGGACAGCTCGTAGACGCCGTTCGCGCAGAATTCCTCGACGTCGTCCTCCAGTTCCTCGTCTAGCCGCGCGAGCATGGTCCCGCGGTCGGTCTTCATGCCGGCGGCGAGCAGAAGGTCTGCGAGAACGGACGCGTCGTCCGGATTCATCTGGCCGAGCAGGTCACGAAGCCGTGTCCGGTATTCCCTCAGGAGCATTCTCAGTATCCTCCTTCGATGGTTCTTCTTCCGGGTCCGGAGCCGCGTTCTGTTCGGGGTCCTTCCCCTCTTCCGCGGCGGCGGACTCCTCTTTTTTCTTCAGATAGTCGGATTCATACGGGACTTCGAAATCCGGAAATTCCTCGCGCAATGCCGATTTCAGGGACGTGATCGCGACTTCGATCATGCTGTCGTCCGGCTCGCGCGTGGTCAGACGCTGCATCCAGAGACCGGGCGCGGAAAGGATCCGCGTCAGGCGGTTGTCGTGTTTTCCGGCGTAGCGGATGAATTCGTATCCGAGGCCGACGCAGACCGGCAGGAGCAGGACCTTCAGAAGGACGCGCAGCCAGCCCCAGACGTCGGGGATGAACACGATGGAAACGAAGATGGACAGGAAGACCATGACGAACATGAAGGAAGTCCCGCATCTCGGATGGAAGCGGCTCTGCTTCCTTACGTTTTCAACGGTCAGGTCAAGCCCGGCCTCGTAGCAGAAGATGGTCTTATGTTCGGAGCCGTGATACTGGTAGACGCGCCGGATGTCCTTCATCAGCGACGTCAGCCAGAGATACGCGATGAAGACGGCGATCTTGATCAGACCCTCGATCAGGCATTTCAGGCGGTTCCGCCACCATGCGGCGTTGAACCATGTCTCCCAGTAGGTCAGCGAATTCGTCGCGGACGCGCTCTTCAGTTCGGTCTTTTTCGCCGGGTCGTCCGGGAACAGGACCAGAGAGGAGTTGTCCACTTTCACGGGGACGGACGTCCCGCCGACCGTCAGCGTCTTGTTCTCGTAGGAATACGGAACCGCGGTGAATCCGGTGTCCCCCTTCTTCATGACGTAGAAGAGATCCCCGGCGCCCTTCTGTTCGTAGAAGACGTAAAAGACCTTGTCGTTCTCCGTTCTCTGCAGCGTTTCGGACAGGACGGTTCCGGACTTCAGTTCCCACGTCCCGTTCGGCGTGGCCGGGAAGATCAGATTCGTGACGAACGCGGGCAGCATGACGAACAGGAAGAGCGCGAGCGCGAGCCCCAGAACGACGGAAACGGCGGAGATCACGGTGAGCATCTTCGGCCCGAAGTGCCTGTCCAGCCACTGGTCGAGCTTCGAAGGCTGCTCCGATTCGACCCCTTCGATGCCCATCATCTCCGTGGACGACGTCAGCGTCCCGAAGGACAGTTTCATCATCTCGACGAGGTTCACGACCCCGCGGATGATCGGAAGATTGAAGAATTTATGCTTGTCGCGGATCGACTGGTTGCCGGACTCGCGTACGACGACGGTCCCGTCGTCGATTCGCCTGACGGCGATCGCGGTCCTGGTCGGACTGCGCATCATGACGCCTTCCATCACGGCCTGTCCGCCGACGCGTCCCCTTCTGCAGACCGCGCCCTGTTCAGGTGTTTTTTTCTCTTTCAATTTTTTGCCTCATCTTGCTTTTTTCTCAATTTCGTATTATACTCAAGCCAGTCGTGACTTGTAAAGAGTTAATTTGTTAACTTTTTCATCTTTTCACAGGAGATTTAAAAAAAGCATGGAAACGAAACGGTTCACCCGGAACGACAGCGGATTCGTCTGCGCCAATTGCGGAAAGACCGTCCCGCCGCTCCGGTATTCCTCGCGGAACCACTGCCCCTTCTGCCTCTGGTCGCTGCACGTCGACGTTCTGCCGGGCGACCGCGCGAACCCCTGCGGAGGGAAAATGAAGCCGGTCGCGGTCAGAACGGACGCGAAAAAGGGCTTCGTCATCACGCACCGCTGCACGCTGTGCGGAGAGGAAAAGAACAACCGGTCGCAGTCGGACGACGACATGTCGCTCCTGATCCCGCTGACCAACGTGTTCAATCAGCTATGAACGGACAGAAAGCATCGAAACAACTGAAGATCCCCTCGATCCTGCTGCTGCTCGCCGCGGCGGTCGCCGCCTGCGCGGCCGCGGTCGCCTACAGGGAGGAATCCGGCGTCTTCCGGACATATCCCGTCCTGCCGCTGCTGATGGCCGCGGCGGCGTTTCTCCCCGTGCCCTGGTGGCAGCGCGGGCTGCTGTTCCTGATCCCCGCGTCGGCGCTCCTGCTCGTCGGATCCGAGGATCGTCTGCGGACGGTCGTCTTCATCATTCTCGCGGCCGTGCTGTTTCTGCTGACGGAATGCGCAGCCCGGCTGGTCAGGAAGAAAAAGAAAAACGCGCTCCGGATCATCGCGTGCGTTCTGATCCTCCTGCTCTGCCTCGGCCTCTACGCCGCGTTCTGCGGAAATCCGTTTTCCGCGCACGACGCGCAGTCGAAGATCGAGGAGCATATCGGCAGGACCTACGTCCGGGAAGACGGGTTCGGCTTTTCCGGGATCCGCTACGATTTTCTCAGAGGAAAATACTGTGTCAGCGCGCACAGCGCGACGTATCCGACGGAACGCGCGAACATCTCCGTGAACGGCCCGATGACGGAAGACAGATTCCTTCCGCTTCTGGAAGACCAGTGCCTCCGCGAACCCGTGACCGCCGTCGCCGCGGCTTTCCGCGCCGCTTTCGCCGAAGACGTGTTCACCGTATACCGCGTGTCCGCGCAGAGATTCGACGGAGATCTCCCGCACGCGGACCCGTCGAAGACGAATTACGCCGATTCCGCGGTCTGGTGCGTCGAACTGAACGGCGTCCCACTTTACCCGCAAATGACGGCGAAGGCGCTGAAGTACGCCAACGCTGCGGCCGCTTCGGGCGTGAAAGCGTCCTCGCTTACCTTCGTTTCGACGCAGACGTTTCATACGCGCTACCGCGTCAGCGCGGTACCCGCCGGATTCACGCTGTCTGAATACCAGTACGTTTGCCCGTCCGTGTTCGCAGAACGGGACGAGGTCATGCTCGGCCTGATGAAGGCGATCGGGCCAGGGATAATCGTCCCCGGAAAGCTTTTCTGAATCTCCCCCAAAAAATGCGGCCGCGCCCTTTTACCGGGCTGCGGCCGTCTTTTTTTCATCAGTAAACTGACCGTTTGATCGAAATATCCCGACCACGCCGCCAGAACTCTCTTACGCGCTTTCTGCTCAAACGCCGCGTCCATGATTTGACCGATGCGGCACGAGATTAATTTTTTGCAGTAGAGTTCTAGATGAACATAACGAAATAATGCGGCAGCGTTGTTTTAACCCCGACTTTACCGTTTCTTCCTCCAATCAACTTATATGCAAGCGAAGGAGAAAAATCCTCGATGAAGCTATTCAGCGAGGGTGTAGGATTGTTTCCAGCTTTTACTTCGACTGGAAGCACCTCACCGTTCTTTTCGATCAAGAACTCGATTTCGTGCTCACTGTCAGGTCTGAAATAATACAAAGTATAACCGCGTTTTATAAGGCACTCAGAAATGATATTCTCATAAATACCTC
>CACZRJ010000254.1 GCA_902783535.1 uncultured Ruminococcus sp.
ACGTATTTCCTGTACAGAGCGTCCTGCACCAGATGGAGGTAATAGCCGAGGTACAGGCCGTCTTTCAGCATCTTTTCCCCGAACAGTTTTCGGTATCTGTCGAAGTCGTATACGGTCTTCCGGCCGTCCTGAATATGGACTTTCAGGTGCGAGACCCCGGTTTCGTTTCCGCCTTCTCCGGCGTCGGGGATCAAAGCGCCGAACTTCAGCCGGGCCACGTCCGGGAAGGATATTTTCTTCGCGACCTCTTCCGTGATCGCGAGATGCACGATGCTCGACGCCATGATCTCTCACCTCTTTCCTGTTTTGCGGTCAGATATTCGCTGCTCCGCCGATATAAGGTAGCTCTTTTTGCCCTACAGATCCACCTTTTCGAACGATTTGACAGACTGTCTGATCCCGACGAACGTCAGCAGAACGAAAAGCAGAACCCCGCACGCGAGCGCGATCAGCTGGATCTCGATCTCGTCCGTTCCGAACGCGTTCAGAAGTCCGAGACCCGGGATGTGATGGGCAGCTTCTGCAAGCCCGATCAGCAGAAGGAGCGGGATCCCGTAGCACAGGAACGGCTTTCCGATGTAATAGCCGGTCTTGAAGAAGCCGCGGACGAAAATCGCGTTGAACAGTCCGAAGATCAGCAAAAGTTCGCCCAGATAGACGAGATTCGCGCCCATCAGAGCGTTCTCCAGATAGACGGGAGACGCCTTCAGGAACGTCATCCGGACGACCGTCAGAATGGCGCAGAGGACGAAGCCGATGCCTTCCAGAAGCAAAACGAAAGCGTATTTCCCTTTCACGATGTCCGCTTTGGACACGGGCAGAAGCAATGAGTACTCGATGTCGTGCTTTTCACGCATCGACTGGAAGGAATAGAAGAGTCCGAGCGTCAGGAATCCGCCGCTCATCAGGATCGGGTAACCCGGGATCATCGTAAACAGCGCCGACGCTAAAAAGAAATACGAAATGCCTGCCGCCGCCAGCTTGAGTTCTTTGTAAAGCATGTTCTTCATTGGTTTCTCGCCTCCTTTTCCAGCCGGAGCATGGTCTCCTCCAGCGTTTCTCCCGGCTGTCCGAGCTTCGCACGGAATCCCTCCGCGGTGTCCCCGAGAACGATCTTCCCGTGCCGGATGTACAGAATGCGGTCGGCGCATTTCTCGATGTCGGACGTGACGTGGGTCGAGAAGAAGACGGCAACGCCCTGGTTTTTCAGATACACGAAAAGGTCAGTCAGCTCGTCCCTGGAGAAGGGGTCCAGACCGCTCGTCGGCTCGTCCAGGATGAGCAGTTCCGCGCGGTGTGACAGAGCGAGCAGAAGGTTGAATTTCACTTTCATGCCGTCGGACAGTTCGGACGGCGTTTTCTCCTCGTTCAGCTCGAACGTCTTCAGATACCTGCGGTAGGACTCGTCGTCCCAGGAATCGAAGAACCGTTTCGTCACGCCGGCGATCTCGCGCAGCTTATGTTTCGGATAATAGTTGACCATGCCGGTCGAGTAGCCGATCCGCTGCTTGATGATGTTCTCGTTGCCCGCGAACGGCATGCCGAAATAGGAGATGTCGCCGGCCGTCGGATGGACGTATCCGAGCATGGACTTGATCGTCGTCGTCTTGCCCGCGCCGTTGCGCCCGATGAATCCGGTGATCGTCCCGGCTTCCAGGTTGAAGCTCGCGTCATCCAACGTAAAGGACGGGTATTCCTTGCGCAGGTTTTTCACTTCGCAGACGCTCACTGATCCTCACCTCCGAAAATATGTTTCCCGAACATCTCCAAAGCGCCTTTCGGCGGTATGGCGATCCCTTTCTTGTCGTCTCCGAGCAGGAGCAGTGTGTCGCCCGGCTCGATCCCGAACAGGTCCCTCGCCTGCTTCGGGATGACGATCTGGCCTTTTTCGCCGACGACCGCGGTCCAGGCGTATTTCCCTTTTGGTCCTTTCGATCCTTTCATTTTTTGCCTCCGAAAGTATGATTTGTATAACTAATCATAACACGAAGAGGCAAAGATGTCAAGCGTAAAATGCAGAATATGAAAATGTCAAAACTCCGTTTTCGGCTTGGAATTCGTAAATGATGTTCCGCCGACGACCGTTTGCGCCGGATAAGATACCATTTGCACCATAACTATTGACATTCCTTTTCGAATCATGGAAACTCGAATTGTCAGTAAAGCATAACTTATATTGAGAGCGGGTGGAATGCTTGAAGAAAGAAACGGGCAGGATCGCGGAACCCGTGCCGGAGACGGGTCCTCCGGACGCTTTTACGGCGGAGCGGCCGGTGATCCGGGCTGCGTGTGCGCTGTTCGCGTGCGCGGCGTGCCGGACAAAAACAGGCTCGCGGCATCAGGTCTGGTGCAGCGCCGGCGGCGTTGCGGAGCCGGATTGCGAAAACTGCGTTTACTGGAAAGAACGAATCTGCAGGCATCCCGCAAGAAGAAAGGCGGTGGGGAAACAATGGGGACAATGAAAGAGATCAGGACCCGGTTTGAGCAGTGTCCGGAGCTTGAGCAAATAGAGGTGGTGATCCGCGCGGCCGCGCGGGACGCGGACGTGGACCGGCTTCTGCGGCAGCTTTCGGAAAGCACGGCGGAGCCGCTGACGGTCACGGCCGCCACCGGGGAGCTGATGCGCGTCTCGGCAAACGACATCGTCTCTGCCGCGGTGTTCAACAAGCTGACCCTCATTGTAACGGAAAACGGAAGATATACGGTCCGGCAGTCGCTGCAAAGTCTGGAAAAGGACCTGGAGGGCGGCCGCTTCGTCCGGGTGTCGCGACACGAGCTCGTCAACCTCGACAAAGTGCGCAAGTTCGATTTCACTCTGGACGGAACGCTGCGGCTGGAGCTGGTCGGCGGCATGGAAACCTGGGCCTCGCGCCGTAACATCCCGCTGATCCGAAAAATGCTGACGGATAGGAGGACACGCAAATGAAGAAACGGTTTTGGAAGATGGCCGCGCTGGGCTTCCTGCTCGGGGTCGCGGTCAACAGCCTGATCTCCGCGCTGGCGGCCGGTGGGTTGCCCGTTGCGCCGGAACTGCTCGAACGGATCGGCAGCCTGCGCTGGGCGATGCTGCTGGAGTTCGTACTGGTCGGTGTATTCGGCGCGGCCTGCATGGCGGGCACCGTATTGTACGATGCCGAACGTCTGCCGCTGGCGGCGGCGACTGCGTTGCACTGCGCGATCTGCGTCGGCCTGTTCATCCCGATGGCGCTGTTCCTCGGATGGTGCGGCTCCGCCGCGGAGGTCCTGATCATGGCAGGCTGTCAGCTTTTTGTGTTCTTTCTGATCTGGCTGATTTTGTATATCCGATACCGAAAAGAAATCAGACAGCTCAACGAAATGCAAAAGGACTATTTGAAAGGGACCGATCAAGACAACATGGGAGGAGAGCAAAAATGAAGCATCGGAAACGTATATCAGCTGTTCTGCTGGCGCTGGTGATGGTGGCGGGAATGCTGCCGTCGGCCGTCTTTGCGGCAGAGGGGGAGCCGGACATCGGCGGCCCGGTCTCGCCCGTACTCACGGTGCTGGGCATTGACGACGCGGACGTCACCGGAAACTGCTCCGTCGTCTGGACGGACCGCAGCGGCACGATGCTGGAAGAATCCTTCGAGGTCGTCCCGGGAACGACCGTATATTACACTGTGACGCCGAACGACGAATTGATGATCGACGGCGTGCAGTACTATACCGACGTCTCCGACAGCGTGACGCTCACGCAGCCGGACCAGCCGGTGGAGGCCAGGCTGGGGCAGCAGGGCACCGTCACAGTCCAGCTCGTGGACAAAAAGACCGGAGAAGCCGTGCCCTGGAAGAACGCTGATGAAAGCCAGAACTGGTCCGTGAGCTGGTACGCCGCGGACGGTTATTACAGCTTTTGCAGCGAGCCAACCACCCCGCTGCGCAAGACCGGGGAGGAGCTGAGCTGCTACCTCGGCCTTTTCAGCCCGCTGAGCGACGCCTATTACAGTCCCGACGCAAAGCATTTTACCGTCGGCTTCGGCCCCAAAACCGAGACTGTCCTGCTGG
>CACZRJ010000255.1 GCA_902783535.1 uncultured Ruminococcus sp.
CGCCGGAAAAGAAGGAGGAAACGGTTTATGCCGCAAGCACAGAAAAAACCGATTCGAACTGAATATATCGCGATGGCTCTGCTTTGCGTTCTGATCGCGGTTTTTGTCGTGATCCTGATCATCGTCAGCAGCTACAAGAATTCTCATGGTGAGGAGAGCGCTCAGACGGTCAGCGAACAGACTTCATCGGAAGTCAGCGGAGACGCGTCCCGGCCCGATCAGTCCGCGGAGCCTTCTTCCGAAAGCAGTCAGGAAACGGTCGGAACGGTGCAGATCGCCTCTTCCGGAAAAACAGAAGGGATCCTGGCCCTGACGCAGAAGCCTGCGGAGAACAGAGTCGCGGAAACGCCGAGCGATCTTGTGACCGTGTCAAAGTATTACAATAAGAAATTCGGTCTTTCCGGAACTTCGCTGGAACTGAAAAAGGACGCCGTCGACGCGCTGAACGCCTTAACGGCCGCTTTCGCCGAGGCGAAAGGGCAGACGAACATCATGGCGGACAAATGCTATGTCCCTTATGAACTGCTGACGGACCGCGACACGCAGCTGGATCTGACGGCAGGCTATTCCGTCCTGCTCTCCATCTATCCGCGCGATCCGGACGGCGATACGCTCGGAAGCGGCAAGTTCTCATGGCTCCCCGACAACTGCACGACTTACGGATACATTCTGAGATATCCGCCGGAAAAGAAGGATCTGACGGGCGTGGAAGGCTCTCAGCGGATCTACCGTTATGTCGGATATGCCCACGCTTCCTATATGGGGAAATATCACCTGTGCCTGGAAGAGTATCTGTCCCAGATCAAGAACGCAACTCTGGAGCAGCCGATCGAATTCACTTATACCAACAGTTCCGGGGAAGAGAAGGAATGCGCCGTTTACTACTGTGCCGCATCCTCTGAGGACACGAGCAGGGTGAAAGTTCCCGAAGGGGCGAACTATTCCATCTCCGGAAACGGGACCGACGGATTCGTCGTCACGATCTACAAGTAAGAATTGAGACAACCAAATAAGAGCGATCCGGCAACGCCGGATCGTTTTTTCTCAAAAACATGGAATACTGTGTAATGAACATATGTTTTGTATATAAAATTACGATGCCAAAATTTAATGGAAAAAATTGTGCAGTTTGACATGCATTTTTGACGGTTTTTCGCTCTGCGTTCCTCGAGTTCGCTCATGAATTCATCGGTATGTCTTTTTTATTCATTTTATACTGTGAATATGATGTTTTTAGAATCATTTATGATTGCTTATAATGCACTTAAATAAAGCGTTCTCTTTAGTTTTCTCTTTTCTCTTTTGAGTTATTAATCATTCGAAAAAAATAAATAAAAAAGGTATGTGTATTTTGCTTTCTGATCCTGAAGAAAGAACGATGCTTGAAAGATGCTTTCAGACCTGTCCGCGTATGCCTTTTTGCGTATATATTATATTATATAGAAACTTGACAACTTTTCCGCTTGCGTGTTATATTATCGATGTTATTTTATGCCTTAATGGGTGTAATTTGACAAACAGCATTTTCTCAGGAGGGAAACAGCATGACTGGAGGGAAAACCATTTTCCAGCGCGGCTTGGCGTTCAGTCTGTTTGTCGTTCTGTGTGCGGCAAGCATTCTCGGCGCCGCGTCAATGCAGTCTTCTGCGTTGGTAGAGTCGCGTTACAATTCAAAATCTCTGGTTAGAACTTCTCTTGATGAAATCGAAAACGTTCTGACGTCCACGACTTACGATGAGTACAGGCAGATCAATGCGGGTGCTCAGAAGGCCAACGACGTCATCGAAATCGATTTTCTGAAAGACATCGATCCGGAGACGACCACAGCCACTTTCAATATCCTGACGTCCGGCGCTTCGAAAGAAGAACTGGCCCGTTTCGATATGCCCGAAAAGGGAAGTGAGAATACCAAATCGCGCGAATTCTTCATGCCGGAAGAGCCGAAGGACATTGTGTTCGTCGGCGTCGACGGCATGCTTTCTTTCCGCGTGAACGTGAAGGAAGCCGGATACTACAACATCTGGGTCTCCTATTTCACCGGAAACGTTCCCGTTTACGCAGTCAAGCGCGACGCGGACGGCAAAATCGTTCTCAAAAACGGGATCCCTGAAGCCGACTACGGAACCGTTTCCGGGGTCGGAAACTTCTCCGCGATCGAGAGATATGTTCTGATCGACGGCAAAGTTCCGTACAGGGAAGCGCGCTCGATCGAACTGAACAGGATCTGGTGCGACTATTTTGAGAACAAGTCGTACTTCTCCGACAGCGAAGACTATATGAAATTCGCGATCGATCACGCGAAAGACACGGATACCGAACGCCCCTTCCGCCGCGACGGCAACGGAAACGAGCTGAAACCCGAGAAGCGGCTGTTTTCCACCTGGACGAGCGAATTCCTTTCCGACTCCACCGGATATTTCACCGAACCGCTCGAGTTTTATCTGAGCGCCGGAGAACACATCGTTTCTCTGCAGGCGGTGCGCGAGACCGTCGCCATGGACGGCATGCGTCTCTGCAACGCTTCCGCGGTCGAGACGCCTGATTACGATACCTATTACGCTTCTCACGGCGGAGACGCCGCCGTTTATCACGGAGACGCGGAAATCTACATTCAGGCCGAATATGCGAAGACCACTTCCGAACGGACCATCTATCAGCTGAACAACAGGTCTTCCGTCTATACGCAGCCCAGCGATCCCGCACTGATCCGTCTGAACGAGATCGGCGGCGACAAGTGGGAATATGTCGGACAGTGGATCGAATGGGAATGTGACATTCCGGAAAACGGCTTCTACTCCATTATTCCCAGATGGATGCAGGCCTATTATTCCGGCATGTACGTTTCCAGAAGGATCTTCATCGACGGCGTGCTTCCGTTCAAGGAAGCCGGAACGCTCCGGTTCGACTACACGACGGACTGGAAGACGACGCCGCTGACCGACGGCAGCAGGGACTTCTTGTTCTATTTTGAAAAAGGCCGTCACACGATCCGCATGGAAGCTGTGCTCGGCGATATGTCCACCGTCCTGAACCGCGTGAACAACTCTCTGTCGAACATCAATGCCTACTACAGAAAGATCCTGATGATCACCGGCTCGGATCCTGACGAGTACCGCGACTACAACTTCGTCCGTCTGATCCCTGACGTTCTGTCCGGGCTGAAGACGGAGGCCGCGAATCTGTACGAGGTTTCCGACCTTCTGACGAAGATGACCGGCCGGAAAGGCTCTCACTCCGCGACGCTCGACCGCGTTGCGAACGTTTGCGAGCGTATGGGCAAATACCCGACGACCATCGCAGGATATATGGCCACTCTGAAGTCCTACTCCTCCTCGCTCGGCAGCTGGCTGGCCGACACGCAGAACCAGCCGCTCGAGATCGACTACTTCTGCATCCAGTCCAAGGACAAGGCTGCGCCGAAGGCGGAACCGGGATTCTTCGCGAATCTCTGGGGCGGGATCCAGAAATTCTGGATGTCCTTCTTCTCCGACTATGACTCCCTCGGATCCAAGGAAGACGGCACACAGGTCTCCGATCCGAAATACGGTGTTGAAGTCTGGACGGTCACGTCCCGTGACCAGGCGCAGATCGTCCGCAACCTGGTCGACGACTCCTTCTCTCCGCAGTACGGCATTCCGATCACCGTCAAGCTGGTCGCCGGCGGAACTCTGCTCCCCGCGACGCTTGCCGGAACAGGCCCGGACGTCTACATGGGCGCCGGCGCCGGCGATGCCGTCAACTACGCGCTCCGCTCTGCTGTTCTCTCTCTGAATACAACGACAGGAAACACGAATGTCGGATACAATTTCAACGATTTCTCCAAATGGGAAAACGACCCGCTGTACGGTCCGCTGATCAGGGAAAACAAGATCCCGAAGTTCGATGACGTCAAGACGCGTTTCGCGACGACGGCGATGCGTCCGATGACTCTTTACGGCGAAACCTACGGCCTGCCGGAGACCATGAGCTTCTCCATGCTGTTCTACCGCAAGGACATCTTCGCTGAACTCGGGCTCTCCGTTCCGGACACCTGGGAAGAATTCTACAATATTATATATACGCTTCAGGCGGAAGAACTGGAACTCGGATATCCGACCGGCATCGCAGGGTCGACCATTCTGATGTATCAGCAGGGTGAGACCTACTACGATGAAGGAGATTACGACTACTACCTGAATCTGTTCCGTACATATTATAATGAGAAAGGATATGACAAGTCCTTCTCAAATGTGGACGACTACCTGAAGTCCATCCGCTACACGTATCAGGACGCGGACGGAAACGTTATCCCGACGACGGACGGCATCACGATCAATCTGGACTCCGACGTCTCTCTCGCAGCATTCAAGAAAGTGTGCGAACTGTTCACGATGTACTCTTTCCCTGTGACCTACAATTTCGCGAACCGCTTCCGTTCCGGTGAAATGCCGATCACGGTCATCGATTACACCAGTTACAACACCCTGATCGTTTTCGCTCCGGAAATCAACGGTCTGTGGGAGTTCACGCCGCTGCCCGGCACGGTTTCCGAAGATCCCCAGACGGGAATGACCGTCATCAACAATACGACGGTCGGCGGCGTCTCCTGTTCGCTGCTGATGCGTTCGGTCACTGAAGACAATGCGCTCGGCGCGTGGACCTACATGCAGTGGTGGATGTCTGCAGATGTCCAGACGGCATACGGCAACGAAATGATCGCCCTGCTCGGTCCTTCCGCGAAACAGGCGACTGCGAATACGGAAGCGCTGTCCGGCATGTCCTGGTCGAAAGACGAATACGACAACCTGTTCGCCCAGTTCAATGCCGTGGAATGCACGCCGCAGTATCCAGGTTCATATATCGTTGACCGTTATACGAACTTCGCATTCCTCGACGTATACAACAAGGACGCGAACCCCGTCACGAAGATGCAGTCCTACATCGACGACATCAACAACGAGCTGACAAGAAAACGCGCGGAATTCAACTATCCCACCAGCGATACCATCCGCTCCATGGAGAGGGAACTGGAATCGCTTGGATACGATCTCAACACATTCGAGAAAAAGGAAGGAGGGAATTGACGAATGGCAAAAGAGAAAGCCGTTATACGGTCGGATCTGACCAAGGCTCAGTGGACCTGGCTTGAAATGAAGAAGCACAAGGTCGCATATCTGATGATCGCTCCTTTCTTCATCCTGTTCACCATGTTCACGGTCATACCGGTCGTCCTCTCGCTCATCCTCAGTTTTACGAACTTTAACCTTCTGGAATGGCCGGACTTCGTTTTCATGGACAACTACATCAGGCTGTTCCTCGACGATGACATTTTCATCACTGCGATCAAGAACACGCTGCTGTTCGCAGTCGTCACCGGCCCGGGTTCGTATCTGCTCTCCATGATGTTCGCGTGGTTCATCAACGAACTCCGTCCGAAGATCCGGTCCATCGTCACGCTGCTGTTCTATGCGCCTTCCATTTCAGGAAACGTATATCTTATCTGGACGATCTTCTTCTCGTCGGACGAATACGGATTCGTGAATGCCTGGGGCATGAAGCTGAATCTGATTTCGTCCCCGGTCCTCTGGTTCCAGGATGATAAATACATTTTCGGACTGTGCTGCGCCGTCGCGCTGTGGACGTCTCTGGGAACATCCTTCCTGACGTTCATCGCCGGCTTCCAGTGCGTGGACATGTCTCTGTACGAGGCAGGCGCCGTGGACGGCGTCAAGAACCGCTGGCAGGAACTCTACTACATCACTTTGCCCACGATGCGCCCGCAGATGATGCTCGGCGCGATCCTCGCCATCACAGGCGCGTTCGGTTTCGGGGGCATCATCAACCAACTCGTCGGTTTCCCGAGCCCGAACTACTGCGCGCATACGATTATGCATCACCTGGAAGACTACGGCGGCGCCCGGTTTGAAACGGGCTACGCTTCCGCGATCGCCACGCTGCTGTTCCTGATGATGATCGGAAGCAACACGCTGGTCAACAGAATCCTAAGAAAGCTGGGGACTTAATGATGTTTGACAAATTGAAAAACAAAATTAAGGACGCCTACAGGAAATACCAGACCAACCGCGTTCGCTTCAAGAGATCCGTCACAAGATCCGCCGGAGGAGACGTCGGCATTTACATCCTCCTCGGCATCGTCGCTGTCGTCATGGTGCTTCCGATGGTATATGCCATCTGCCAGTCCTTAAAACCGCTGGATGAAATCTTCGTTTTCCCGCCCCAGTTCTTCGTCATCAACCCGACGTTCGACAACTTCCGCGATCTGTTCCGGACGATGGCCGATTCCTGGGTGCCTTTCTCCCGCTACCTGTTCACCACGATCTTCATCTCCGTCGTCGGCACGCTGGGCAACGTCGTCTGTTCGTCCTATGCCGCCTACGCGATCTCGAAGATCCGGTTCCCGGGCAGAAATTTCCTGTTCAAGATCGTTACCTATTCGCTGATGTTCAATGCGACGGTCACGTCGATCTCCAACTTCATCCTGATGTCCGCGCTGCATATGGTCGATACCTACTTCGCGATCATCGTTCCGGCCTTCTGCACTTCCTTCGGCCTCTACCTGATGAAGCAGTTCATGGAAACGAACGTCAACGACTCCGTCCTCGAGAGCGCACGCCTTGAAGGCGCGTCCGAGAACAAGATCCTCTGGGTCATCGCGATGCCGATGGTCAAGCCCGCATGGGCGACCCTGATCCTGTTCGCGTTCAAAGATCTGTGGAATACCGGCGCGAACCTGTACATCTACAGCGAGCAGCTGAAGACCATGAACTACGCGATCAGCCAGCTGGTCACGGCAGGTATCGCACGTTCCGGCGTTTCCGCGGCGGCGACCGTCGTCATGATGCTCGTTCCGATCGTTGTCTTCATTATTTCGCAGAACAGCGTCATCCAGACGATGTCCTCTGCCGGCATGAAGGATTAAGGAGGGTGCTGATATGAAAAGATTCAACAGAATTCTCCTGGTCCTGATGATCCTGGCTCTCATGCTCGGATCGCTTCCCGTATTCGCGAAGGTCCCTTACAACACGTATACGTACAGCTACGGCGGCGCCGTTCAGCTGAGCCCCGCGGCGTACGTTCCGCAGCAGGTCGTGAATTCCGCTTCGCTGCTTTATTCGCTGACGGCCGCGGGAAGCGCGAACGCGAACGCGAAGATCAAGTACGCGAACACGTTCACCGGACTCGATTCGCCGACGGACATCTTCGTCGACGACCTGAACGAAGTCTATATTTCCAATACCGGAAAGAACGAGATCGTCGTCATCGACAAGGACTATAACGTCCGTCTCGTCATCAATTCCTTCATGAACAACTTCGGCGTTCCGGATGCGCTCAACGAACCGCGAGGACTGTTCGTTACGGAGAATGAGATCTATGTCGCCGACAGCGCGAATTCGCGTATCGTCATCTTCGACAAGGTCGGAAACTTCGTCGACATCGTTCCGGAGCCGGCGTCCGAAGTCATGCCGGAGAACCATGTTTACAGACCGGTCGCCGTTTCCGTCGACTCGGCGGGCCGAATCTATGTCGTTTCCTCCACGACGAACTACGGCGTCATCTCCATTAACCGCGACGGATCGTTCAACGGATTCGTCGGCGCGCAGAAAGTCACTTATTCCGCGTTCGACTATCTGTGGAGAATGTTCCAGACGCAGAAGCAGATCGACGCGTCCCAGCAGTATGTTCCGACGGAATACAACAACATCGCGATCGATTCCAACGACTTCATCTATGTGTCGACCTCTTCGACCGCCGAGGGAAGCGTTGTTTCCGCCATCTCCAGCAGAAGCAAGAGCGGCGACTACGCTCCCGTCAAGAAGCTGAATCCGAAGGGCTCCGACGTTATGAACCGCAACGGATTCTGGCCGCCCGCAGGCGAGATCGGATTCGCGACCTGGACGACGAGCGAAGTCAAGGTCGCCGGACCGTCCACGGTCGTCGACGTTGCGATCGGCGAGAACGAGACCTGGAGTCTGATCGACACAAAGCGCAGCAAGGTCTACACCTATGACTCGGACGGCAACCTGCTGTACGCGTTCGGCGATATGGGCGACCTTGCCGGTCAGATCTCGAACCTGGTCGCGATCGATTACCAGGGAACGAACATCCTTTTGCTTGACAAGAAGAATTCCGCGATCACCGTCTACAAACGGACCGACTACGGCGATCTGATCGCAGCGGCGATCAAGAACAACGCCGATCAGAACTATTCCGAGGCGGTCGTGTACTACACCGGAATTTTGCAGAGAAACAACAACTACGATACGGCATACGTCGGCATCGGACAGTCGCTCTACCGGAGCGGCGACTATGTCGAAGCCATGCAGTATTACAAATTCGCTTACGATACCGAAAACTATTCCGAAGCCTATCAGGCGTACAGGAAGGAATGGATCGAAGACCACCTGTGGCTCTTCCTGATCATCGTCATCGTCATCCTAGTCGCATTGATCAAATTCTTCGGATGGGTCGCGAAATACAACAAGAAGAACACGAAGGACAAGGAAAAGCGCGGTTTCTGGGAGGAGGTCCTCTACGGGTTCCACGTCATCCTGCATCCGTTCGACGGGTTCTGGGATCTGAAGCACGAGAAGCGCGGATCCGTCCGCGGCGCCGTCTTCTGGCTCGGACTCGCGTGCCTGACGTTCATCTACTTCGCGATCGGACGAGGGTACCTGAGCAACCCGTCTCAGAGCACCGCTTCGTACATCGCTTCCGCGTTCTCGATCGTCCTCCCGCTGTTCCTGTTCGTCCTGGCAAACTGGTGCCTGACGACGCTGTTTGAAGGCGAAGGCTCGTTCAAAGACGTCTTCATCTGTTGCAGCTACTCGCTGGTCCCGCTGGTTCTTCTCCTGATCCCGGCGACCGCCCTGACGAACGTCATGAGCCTGAATGAACTCGGGATCACGGGAATGATGCAGACGGTCGCTTGGATCTGGGTGGGACTGCTGGTGTTCTTCGGCGTCATGGTCACGCACGACTATACGCTGGGCAAGAACTTCATCACGGTCCTTGGAACCATCATCATGGTCGGCGTCATCATGTTCGTCGTCATCCTGTTCTTCGCCCTGATCACCAGAATGTACACGTTCGGCTACAACATCTATGTTGAGCTGTCCAACCGAATGTAGAAAGGAGGCATGACAGTCTTATGAATAAAATGAAGAAAATACTGCTTTACCTCCTGGCCGTTTCCATGATGATCGGTACGTTCGGCACGGTGGCGGCGAGCGCTTCCGGTCAGAAACAGACGGAGATCACGTTCGAGGACATGTGGAAGGATACTTATTATCCTGCTTACATGGCGACGCAGTTCTCCACGATCAAGGACCGGATGCTCGGTATGGCGGGCATCGACCCGATGAAACTGATGTGCGTTATCGACGGCGTTGCGTTCTATGCGGACACCATCACAGGCGAAATGGTATTCCTCACGCTGACCGACCCCGAACTGACCAAAGAGGACATCGAGGAGTCCGGCAGCATTCCCGAATACACCGCATACTATTCCACGAACCCCTACAACGCCGGATATAAGGGCGGAGACGCCTCCAAGAACGTATCCGAATCCGTGAAGGAGCAGTTGTATTCGCAGCTGATCATCCGGTATACGATGAACAACTCCGACATGGAGATGAACTCGTTCAAGGATGCGGCGTCCAACAACCAGATCACCGTCAAGAACATCCGCGGCGGCGTGCGCGCCGAGTACTCGATCGGACGTGAGCAGGTCGTATATCTCGTTCCGAGAATGATCCGTTACGAGAAATTCCAGGCGCTGCTCGAGCAGGTCCGCAACAATTCCTCCTCCAGCCGTGACTGGCAGACGCTGAATGCGTTCTACGTGCTTTACGACCTGAACGACAAGACGAAGGCGCAGAAAACGCTGGACGGATACAAGAAGGAATTCCCGATCCTCGAAAAATTCGCGATCTACGCATGCGAAAAGAGGATCGCGACCAAGGAACTGCTCCGCGTTGAAAACATCATCAAACTCTACACGGACTACACCTACGAGCAGATGGAAGCAGACCATCAGGAAACCGAATACACCTCGACCGATTCGAACCCGCCGCTGTTCAAGATGGCGATCGAGTACAAGGTCGACGGCAAAGGCGGCATCCTGATCCGTCTGAACGCAGGAAACATCCGCTTTGATTCCGGAACCTACAAACTGTCGAACGTCGTCCTGCTTCCTTACGGCGGCGCAGGGAACGCGTCCAACGAAGGATACATCTTCACGCCGGACGGATCCGGCTCGCTGATCGCCTTCAAGGACGTTCTCGGGCAGTCCAGCTTCACGAATGCGAACGCCGTTTACGGTCCCGACTTCGCATATCATACGATCACCGGACAGAACCGCGAGATCATGCGGTTCCCGACCTTCGGCGTCATCGAATGGGCGAAAAACGGTTCCCATGAAGAAGAGCAGCCGGTCCTTGACGACAACGGCGACATCATCTACCGCACGGATTCGGAAGGAAACGACCTCCTGGACGACGACGGCAGGAAAGTTCCGATGACACAGAAAGTCGTCGTTGAAGATCTTCTGAAGATCGGCTACCTCGCCATCATCGAAAGTGGCGACTCGCTTGCCAGAATCAACGTGACCAACGGCGGAAGCCTTCACAACTTCATCTCCGTCTACACGACGTTCAACCCGCGCCCGAAAGACACCTACGCGCTTTCCGGCGGTACGACGAACGACGCGAATGCGACGTGGACGGTCGAGTCCAAGCGGAAATATACCGGAGACTACAAGATCCGTCTGTTTATGCTCAGCGAGGATGTGACCTATTCCGAAATGGCGAAGCTGTACCGCAACTTCCTCATTTCGAACGGTTCGCTGAAACCGCTTGAGAATGACGGGGAAGACATCCCGCTGTATCTCGAAACGCTCGGCGCTCTCGAAGTTTCCGATACCGTTCTCGGGATTCCGATCAGAAAAATGGTCGCTTTGACATCCTTTGAAGACGATATCCGCGTCCTGAAGGAGATCGGCGACAAAGGCATCAAAAACGTCAATCTGAAGCTGACCGGATTCTGCAACGGAGGCATGTTCATGACCGCCTCCAACCAAGTCAGCATCGAACGCGTGCTCGGAAACGACGCCGGATTCCAGTCGCTGGTCGACTTCGTAAATGCGGACGGTTCCGCCGCCACGCTGTTCCCGGATTTCGACCTGAACTACGTTTACAGCAGCAAGCTGTTTGACGGCTTCTCCGCGAGAAGAGACCTGACCAGAACGATCGACAACCGTTCGTCCGCTCTGCGCCAGTATGACTCCAATATCCAGGCATACAGAAGTCTTGGCGCCGGCGTTGTCTCTCCGAACGTGATGGCGACTTACTACGAAAAGCTTTACAAGGATTACGAGAAGTTCAACGTCGGAACGATCTCCGTCGGAACGATGGGAAGCAGCCTGAATTCCGACTTCAACAAGGAAGATCCGCTGACGCGCGAAGACGCGAAGATCCTTGCGCAACGTCTCATGGATACCATTCGCAGTCAGAATGAGCGCGTGATGGTTTCCGGAGGAAACGCATATGTTCTTCCTTATGTAACGGACATCATCGAAGTTCCGCTTGAAGATTCCTCCTATCAGTACAGCTGCGCCTCCGTCCCGTTCATGGCGATGGTCCTGCACGGATACAAGAATTTCTCGGGTCCTGCGCTGAACATCGCGGGCGACTATCAGAAGACCATTCTGAGGTCCGTTGAGAGCGGATGCTCGCCTTACTTCATCATCGCATGCAACGACACTTCCGAGCTGAAGGAATATGCTTCGACTCTGCTCGATAAGTACTATTCCGTCAGATATACCATTTGGAAGGACAGCATGGTTCAGGCATACAGCATCCTGAACACCGTCCTGAAGAGTGTGAAATATGAGACGCTCGAACAGCATGAGTTCCTGGATTACGATTACCGCGTTGTGAAGGTCACTTATTCCAACGGCGAATCGTTCTACATCAACTACCTGCAGAAGGACTACGCCATCCGTCTGAACGGACAGATCGTGCAGATTCCCGCAGGCGGATTCATCAAGACGGACAAGGACGGAAAGATCCTGTTCACCTATGATGAAGTCCTTCGCGAATCGAAATAAGGAGGTGGATTGGAAATGACGAATGTGAAAGAAACCAAAAAGCCAAAAGCCACTCCCAAGAAAAAAGTGAAGGAACGTTCGCTGACCACTGCGAAGTCCAGAAGCGGATGGGTATTTATCGCCCCCTTCCTGGTCGGATTCTTCCTGATCTATCTCCCGATGATCGTCGAATCGATCCAGTTTTCGTTCAACGAGATCAAGATCCTTTCCGGCGGCGGGTATCAGCTGAATTTCGTCGGCTGGGAAAACTATGAGTACGCGCTTGCTGAAAACGCGGAATTCGTCAAGACACTGTGGTCCAGCCTCGGGCAGCTGCTGTTCAACGTTCCCGCGATCGTCATCTTCTCGCTTTTCGTCGCGGTTCTGCTGAACTCCAAAGTACCCGGACGTGCAATCTTCCGCGCGATCTTCTTCATCCCCGTCATCGTTTCCACAGGCATCATCGAGTCGATCGACCTGCAGAACACGCTGGCGGATACGATGCAGTCCATGGCGGAATCAGCATCCTCGACCATCGGAGCGAGTACCGGAGGACAGTCGGATCCGAATGCGCTGATCAGCGTCATGGACGTTGCCAGGTACTTCAACAACATGGCTGTCGGCCGGGAACTTGTTCAATATGTCGTTAAGATCGTCAACAACGTCTACGGCATCATCAACAAGTCCGGCGTCCAGATGCTGATCTTCCTGGCCGGTCTTCAGTCGGTATCTCCTGCCATCTACGAGTCCTGCCAGATCGACGGCGCGACCGCGTGGGAGACCTTCTGGAAGATCACTTTCCCCATGATCAGTCCGATGATCCTCGTCAATACGGTTTACACTGTCATCGACAACTTTACCTCGAAGAGCAATACGATGATGACATTCATCAGTAAGATCTACAACGACACGCACGGAACCGTCCGGGCGACCGCGATGGCGTGGATCTATTTCCTGATCGTCATCGCCATACTCGCGCTGGTGGCCGCGCTCTTAGGCGGGTACGTGTTCTACCAGCGGCGGGATAAATAAGGAAAGGAGAAGAAGATCATGGATGTCGATACCAATCTTGAAATTGCCCAACTGAGCAAGAAAGAACGCAAAGCGCTTGAAAGACAGCAGAAAAAAGAAGCCGCTTTGAGACGAATCAAAGCTCAGGACAAGCTTCCTTTCTGGACTTTGTTCCGCTACAAATACTGCACCTGGTATTTTGCGAAAAAACTCGGGCTCGGTATTTTCCGGTTCGTTCTGCTTGTCGGATTGTCCTACGTCATCATCTTCCCGTACCTTTCGAAGATTTTCTCCTCTTTCATGAGCAGAGAAGACTTCGTCGACGTAACGGTACAGCTGATCGCGAAATATCCGACGCTGGACACCTACCGCGCGATCATTGAAAACAACGGGTACTTCCAGGGCCTGCTGAACTCAACGATCCTTTCGCTCGTGTGCGCGACCATTCAGATGCTTGCATGTACGCTTGTCGGATACGGTTTTTCCAAGTTTAAATTCCGTTTCAAGAACATTCTGTTCATGCTTGTCATCTTTACGATGATCGTTCCGCACGAAACCATTCAGCTCTCGCTGTTTATGAAGTTCCGCTATTTCGACGTCTGGGGATTGTTTGGAGGGGTCGGTAATTTCTTTACGAACTTCTTCAAGTGTTTCCAGGCCGACAGCGGAGGGTTTGCAGCCTGGGGCGAATCCATCAAAAACGCCATTGCGGCGAGCACCGAAACGAACGGCGCTTTCCTCGGGTTCCTCCGAGGTTTGAAGGAGGGACTCTTCTCCGGACCGATCACGGGCTTGAACCTGCTGAACAGCGACTGGCCGATGATCATCATGTCGCTCACATGCATCGGGTTCAAGAACGGTCTGTTCATTTACATCATGCGTCAGTACTTCAACGGCGTTCCGGATGAGCTTGAAGAAGCCGCTTACGTGGACGGTGCAGGCGTCTACAAGACTTTCGTCAAAATCATTCTTCCAATGTCTGCGACCATGCTTGTCACGATCTTCATGTTCGCATTCGCATGGCAGTGGTCCGACTCGTTCTATACGGGCATGTTCTATACGAGTTCCAAGTCGATATTGCTTCCGAACATCGTAAAGATTCCTGCCACGCTGGACACGAAATACGCCGCGCAGACCGCTTACGAGTCTGCGATCAGAAACACCTGCGGATTGCTGATCCTGGCGCCTCTCGTGGTTCTGTACCTGTTCGCGCAGAGAACGATGATCGAAGGCGTCGAACGGTCGGGTATCACAGGTTAGTATTCTTCATTTCAAAAGAGTCGCGTGCGAGCGGCTCTTTTGATTTCCCGACGGTTTCCGTGATTCGGAGCACGATAGGGATTTTTTCACTTCCCGGGAGACTTTTCAAAAAACGGATTGCTTTTTCAGTGCGTGTTCGGTATAATGATTTCAGAATAAGATTCATTCATCAAGATCATTTGCAAGAGGTTGTTTATGGATCGGAAATTAATGCTGGCATTGCTTGCGTGTCTGCTTTCGGCCGTTTTCATTTTTTCGTCCTGCGGAACGCAAACGGACACCGCTTCTTCAGAAGACTCCGAAGTATCTTCCGAAAGCGGAACGGTTGAGGAAACTTCGGAACCGGAAGACAGCTACGTTCAGACAAAGGCCTATGCGGGAGAAACCGTCAAGGTCCTGTCCGCTGCTTTCAACTCGTCCTACAATTCCGAGATCAAGGCGTCCGAAGGGGAAAACGGATGGCCCGAAGCGCTGCAGAAAGCGATCAACGACAGAACCGAATCCGTCGAGGAAGCGTATGAGGTCACGATCGAAGAAGAGATCATGATCGATCCGAAACGGTACAACGGCGCCTTTCTGACCCGCGTCAGGGAACTCGTATACGCCGAGCTGTGCGAATACGATCTGCTTTATCCCTGCATGCTCGACGCCGGGACGATGGCAGCGGAAGGCCTCCTGGTGAATCTGGACGGAAGAGACGACATCAGAATACGGAATTCCTGGTGGAGTCAGCCGCTCATCGAGGATACGTCCATTCTCGGAACGTATTTCGTCACCGGAGACATCGGCCTCAGAACGAAAAACGCCGCGAACTGTCTCTTTTTCAACAAGGCGGTGTTTGATGAGCACCGCATGGATTATCCTTACGAGAACGTCCTGAACAAAACGTGGACGCTGAACGAACTGTACACCCGCATCAAGGAACTGAACATTTCCGACGATACGGACGGCGACGGCGTCATCACTTACCACGACAAGTTCGGCATCGCAGGACAAAGAGGAAACCTGCTCGCGCTCCTTTATGCGTCCGGTCAGAGGATCGCGCGTGTCGGAGATGACGGCCTGCCGTATCTGTCCTTCTACAGTGAACAGTCGTCCAAGGTGATCACGGATACGCTGGAACTGATGCAGGACAAGAATTACTTCGTTATCGGGGACGACTTCTTCAATGAATCGCCGACGCCGATGGTGATGCTTCTGGACTCTTTCAAGGCGGATCAGTGCGCATTTTACATGGGCGGTCTTGAAGACGCATTGAAGCTGGGCGACATGAACAGCGATTTCGGCATTCTTCCGCTTCCGAAATATGACGATTCGACCGATGACTATTCCAATCTTTCGGGCGCGTGGTCTTCAAACGTCTATTGTATTCCGTTCGGGCTGGAGGATGAACGGACGCGCAGGAACTGCATCATTCTTGACGCTCTCGGCGCGCATTCCGTCGACACTGTCGCGAAGGCGTATTACGATGTCGTTCTTCAATTCCAGAAGCTTCGGTCGCAGGAAGACGTCGACATGCTCGAAATCATTACAAAACGCGTCGGCGCCGATCTTGGCTCCGTGTACGCAGTCGGCGGGATCGGGAACATGCTGAGCGAACTTGTAGGGAAAGATCCCGGAACGCTGAAGTCGAGTTACGACGCGATCGAGTCGAAGGCGCTTGCGGATATCGAAACGCTGATCGGAAACTTCAGGAGCCACAACTCCGGATCATCCGGTCAATAAACGAAACACCATTGAAAGGAAGGATTTGACAAAATGACTGTGCAAAAACCCACCGGAAAGAAAATCTGGAAATGGGTCCTGATCGGCGCCGTTGCTGTCGTCGCTCTGATCATCGTTTTCTCCAGTTTCTACAGAGTGGACGAGCAGGAGGCTGCCGTCGTGACCATGTTCGGCAAAATCGTCAGAACGGATACTGCCGGATTGTATTTTAAGGTTCCGTTCATTCAGAATGTAACGAAGGTTGACACGACGACACACGGCACCGGGATCGGATATGTCGTGCGCGATGACGGGCAGACGTTCAC
>CACZRJ010000256.1 GCA_902783535.1 uncultured Ruminococcus sp.
CAATCCGTCAGTTCATGCAGATCGGTGATCACATAATCGATGCAGATGTTCTCCGGCACGGGCTTCTTTTCGGGATTATACCAGCAGGTCTTGATTTTCGCGTTGATCCCGCCCTGAATATCGCTTGTCAGAGAGTCTCCGACGATCATGACCTCTGAAAGATCGTCGGGACGGATCTCGGAAAACACCTGTTCAAAAAATCCGACATTCGGTTTTTCGACGCCCAGTTTCTCCGAGAGAAATACGCCGTCCATCAGCTCCCCGAACTTCGATCTGTTCATCTTTTTCGTCTGAGCGGCGACCGTTCCGTTGGAAACGACGTACTGCTTCACCTTCCCTTTCAGCGACTTGACGATGTTCAGGCTGTCATCGCGGTAGACGATGGTGTCGCCGAGCTTCAGCTGATATCTGCTGTTGAATTCCGGAACGATCCGGGTATCGATGCCGTATTCTCCGAAAAACTGCTCAAAGCGGCCGAGCAGTACCTCTGTCTTTGTGATCTCGTTTCTTTCAAGCCGCTGCCAGAAGCTGACGTTGATTTCGGAATACCGGGTGAGCATCTCATCCGTACATTCTTCCAGGCCGAACTCCGCGAACAGAGCCCTGATCGCTACCCTCTCCGCCGCGTTAAAATCCAGCAGCGTGCCGTCGACATCCCATAAAATGGTTGTGATCATAAAGCCTCAAGTCCTCCGTGTTTCAGATATACCTTATATTTACGTCCTCAGGCATTCTCTTAATGATGTAATCCCGGACATAATCCATGTCCTCCAAAGGAACATATACTCGATTGCTTCCGTGCCTCCCTACGAGTTCTATGTATTTTGGCGCGACCGTCAGTTCTTTCGTCTTTTTAAATTCCGAATAGACCGCACTCTTTCCGTAACCGGACTTTACGTAATCTTCACTCATGACATACTGCTCATGCGGGTCGGAAGCCCTGTACTGAAGAAAAAGAAGCGGAAGAGCGATCGCCATGACGACAGCGATCGGAATGAAAGCCATCCATATTTCTTTCTGCATCCGGGGAGAGGACGGTATTAAGGCGTAGATGATCAAAATGACAGCCGCGATGATCACGCATCCCCATACCCCTTTTTTCGCCGACCTGCGGTGAAATTCCGTGTCAATCCGGCAGGACCAGCGATATGTGCCGTCCGGTTTTTGTGTCACTCTTTCCATTTTCTTCTTCCTTTGCGGATTTTGATGACAGAAGCGTCAAAAGGGCTTTTGCCGCTTCTTAATAATGTTAACGTCCTTTTCTCAGCGCGTTTTCCCCGTACTTTTCCCTGACCGCGGACATCATTTCGTCGAGCTTATGACGCTTCTCCTGCTGTTTCTTCTCCCTGATCCAGTCGGAAAAATCCATCTGCCTGTTCTGCCCGTCGTCAAGGTTTGAGATGCCGACGCCGATCAGGCGCAGGGCTTCTCCTTTCGCGAACAGACCCTCACCGGAAAACAGCAGTTCCTTCATCAGCTTCTTCGAGCCGGCGAAAATCTCTCCCGCGTCATTCGTTGAATTCTTAAGCGTCATCTGCCGCGTATGCCGCCTGAATCCGGCGGTCTTTACGATCACGCTTACGGTTGATCCGCATACCCCGTCCTTCCTGAGCCTTCCGGCGACCTTCTCGCACAGTTTTTTCAGGATCGGCACGGCATATGACTCATAATTGGACGCAGTCACGTCCTCCGCTGTTGTGACCTCATTCGAATAACTCTTTACCTCGCGCTCTTCATATTGAACTGCCGAGTCGTCTCTCCCGTTCGCGCGTTCATAGATGTAGATACCTGCTTTCTTTCCGAGCAGACTCTGCAGAATCGACAGTTCCGCATGAGCGGCATCGCCGATCGTATTGATTCCCGAGCCGATCAGCTTCCCGGCTGTCGCGGCCCCGCAGCCGTGAAGTTTTCCGATCGGCATCGGCCAGAGTTTTACAGGAATTTCTTCCGGGTAAAGGGTGTGCACCTTGTCCGGTTTACTGAAATCACTGGCCGTCTTCGCAAGGAATTTATTGACAGAGATTCCCACATTTACCGTAAATTTAAGTTCCTCTTTTACTCTGTTCCGGATCTCGTCCGCCAGCGGAACACCCGCGTTTTCAATCTCTGACACATCAAGATAGGCCTCGTCAATGGAAGCCTGCTCGACATAAGGCGTATACGTTCGCAGAAAATCCATCAGTTCTGAAGAATACCGCCTGTACGCCCCGAAATCCGATTTCACAAGCACCAGATCCGGACACTTTGCCAGCGCTTTCACAACCGGCTCCCCGGTCTCAACGTGAAATGCTTTGGCAGGAATGGACTTCGCCGTGATGACGCCGTGGCGTGTTTCCACGTCTCCTCCCACTGCCGACGGGATCGTCCGCAGGTCAATACCGTCCGGATCCGCTTTCAGACGTTCCAAAGCGGACCAGGAGAGAAAAGCGGAATTGACATCCACATGAAAAACGCGTCTCACAATAAAAACCTCGCTCCTTCCCGGCAGAATTCTTCTTTGTTATTCGGAAAACAGCTCCGGACAGCTTAAAGTATAACGTATCCCTGAGAGTATTGTAATAAAATAATGCTCTTCTTTTTAATCCGTCTGAAGAGAATTACATTTGTCCGCAAAATGTACAAAAAACACACTTGTAATTCTGACTATCTGACAATAGAAAAAAAGTCGCAAAGATGTTAATCTAAAGGTGTTCACAGCCCTAAATTTCCGTTCCGTCGGAATGAGCATTTTCCTTACAGGAAAACGCCTTCAGAAAGAGGATAAGCTCATGATCATCAACCGTTTATACGGTCCGCTGGACTTCAGAATGGACGAGGCCCCGCTTCCGGAAATCGAACCCGGTAAGGTTCGTGTCAGGACGGAATACTGCGGGATTTGCGGATCGGACATCGCAAGAGGCCTGTACGCGGAAGTTCCGTTCCTTCCCAACACGATCGGACATGAGTTCTGTGCCAGAGTCGACGCTGTCGGAGAAGGCGTCGACGGTTTTC
>CACZRJ010000257.1 GCA_902783535.1 uncultured Ruminococcus sp.
GATCACGTACATCTGCGTCGTTTCTCCGGACACTTCATCGGTTATTTCCTTTTGAAGGACGCCTCCGCAATTCCTGATCACGCCCGCAGAAGCCGGGTTGCTCCGGTCGCAAGAGACCAGAACCTCTTTGATCCCGATCGCGTTGCAGACCCGCAATGCGGCTTTGAGCAGCTCCGTTCCGTAATGTTTACGCCGCTCCGTCGGCCGGATGGAATATCCAATGTGACCCGCTCCGGAACGCAGTTCATCATTCAGCGCGAGCCGGATATTGACCATTCCGACGATTTTTTTATCCTCGTCCCGTACGAAAAAATATGTCAGGGCGGGGACTTTGCCTTCGGGAATGTTCGCGATGTCCATCCCCTTTATGACTTTTTTCAGCCATTCCTCGTAGGTCGATTCTCTCAGAAACCGGTCGAGACTTCCGCTTCCGTTGATCTGAGAACGGTATTCGTGGAATTCCCGGATGTAATCGATCGCCTTCTCCTTGAAGGACAGATCGGGAAAAACAAGCTTCAGCACGGAAATCACCTTCCTTCTTTCCTAACCGCACGGCTCTGTCAGTTTTTGAGTTTTTCGTCCATGCAGTAATACCGGACACGCATGCCCATCCGGCCGTAGAATCCGATCGCGGACGTATTTCCCTCCCAGACGTGCAGCGTCAGATCGTCCGCGCCTTCTTTGATCGCGTAGTTCCGGACGAATCCATACAGCGTTTCTCCGACGCCTTTTCTCCTTTCGCGCGCGTCGACGCACAGATCGTCGATATACAGCTGTCTGCGCGCGTACTTCGCATCCGTCTCATTCTCCTGCATCCACTCCGTGAAGCAGTGGCCGCAAACGGTTCCGTCCGGACGGCAGCAGACGAAAACGGGCCGGTTGCCGTCCCGGATCAGCTCTTCCAGCTGCGCAGTCGTGTATTTCGCCCCATCCGCCTTGAAAAGATCCGGCCGAGCCCGGTGATGCACGGCGAGGACCTGCGCAAGAAGCGCAAGGATGGCGGGAATGTCCTTGTTTTCCGCCCTGCGGACAGTATATCCGCATTCCCCGAGGATGTACGACCGGAGGTCATTCACGGTATCTACGACCGGTATTCCGAGCGGGATCAGTTTCTCTTTTCCGACGAACCCCCATGACACGAAAACGCCCTGGAGTCCGGCGTTTTCCGCAGTCTTCACATCCACCGCGCTGTCGCCGACATAAAGGACTCTGTCTTTTGGAACATTCCACTTTTCAAGAATGGACAGCGTTCCGGCCGGATCCGGCTTTCTGGGATATCTCCCTCCGGAGCCGACGACCGTATCAACGCATCCGTTCAGCAACTTGTCGCACATGCGCTCGACGAGTCTTTCGTCCTTGTTGGATGAGATCGCCGTCCGGACGCCGTTCTCCTTCAGTTCTCTCAGCAGTTCCGGGATCCCGGCATAAGGGACCGTCTTGTCCATGCAGTGCGTGCCGTAGTTTTCCCGAAACAGCGCGCAGACGCTGTCCGCGGTTTCCTCATCCGTCCCTGCCGCCACGGCCCGCTCGACCATTTTCCGTATGCCGTTTCCGACGAATGAAAGGACCTCGGTTTTTGTCCTTTCCGGCATGCCGAACGTCCGGAGCGCTATGTTCAGCGCGTCCGTCAGATCGTCGATCGTATTCAGTGTCGTGCCGTCCAGGTCGAAAATGACGAGTTCGTAGCGCATATTGCCTCCTCTTTTTTGAAGAGAGCGCCGGCCGCAGCCGGCGCTCCCGCCTTTGTAAATATGTTTTACCGATATTACTCGAGAACGATTTCCTTGTCAGAGTCGGAAGAATCGTACATTGCCTGCATCATGCGGGCGGTCTTGATGACGGTGTCGATGTGGGACGGCAGTTTTTCGCCGGTCCGGCAGCATTCGACAAAGCGGTCGATCTCTTTCTGGAAGTGCGGATGGTCCTTGTATTTGGGCTTGTAGGAGATCAGCGTGTTACAGGCGGTCGTGTAGAGCGTGAAGTCGCCGCCGTAGTTCAGACGGATGCCGCCCTTGGTTCCGAGGAAGTCGATATACGTCTCGGAAACGCCGATGTTCTGCGCCCACGCGCCGTTCAGCGAGATGGTCGGTCCGGAAGTGCGAATGAAGCCGGTGACGAAATCGTCGACGTCGTAGGTTCCGTTCAGATCCTTCGTGTCTTCCGCCCACATGCCTTCATAAACATAGTTCGGCATGTCTTTTCCGAGTTCGCAGAACGCTTTTGCGGATACGGTGCGGGGAGTCGGGTCGCCCGTGCAGTACATGACGATGTCGAGGTAGTGAACGCCCCAGTCGATCAGGACGCCGCCGCCCGCGATGGACTTGTCTGTAAACGCGCCGCCGAGGCCGGGAATGGACCGGTGCGCACGGAAGGAAACATATACGTGATAGATCTCGCCGAGCTCGCCTGCCGCGATGATCTCGCGTATACGGTTGACAGCCGCGTTGAAACGGTTGACGACGCCGATGTTGAGAACTTTTCCGGTCTCATGCTGCGCCTGCTGCATTGCGAGCGCTTCGGAATAGATCCTCGCCGCGGGTTTTTCGCAGAGAACGTTCTTGCCGGCGTGCAGGGCGTCGATGGAAATGATCGAATGCATCTTGTTCGGCGTGCAGACGGAAACCGCTTCGACTTCCGGATCGTTGATGACGTCGTGATAATCTTCCACAGCGATGCCGCAGCCGTATTTTTCCACGCATTTCTCAGCCTTGGAAAGAATGATGTCGCAGAAATACTTGATCTCCACGTCCGGGTTGTTCAGATAGGACGGGATGTGCGCATTGTTGGCGATGGTTCCGCATCCGATGATGCCGATTTTCATTTTTGCCATGTTATCCTCCATAAACGGGCCTTGCGGCTCTTTTTTGTCCGCCTCCAATATATCACAGCCGCGTGTGAAAAGCAAGCACAATCGCTTGATCCGGACAAAAAACCGACCGGTTCTTCAAAAGGAAAGCCGCCGTCCGGAAACTGGGCGGCGGAAATCATTTTTCAGGCGTTCTACTTGGTCGCGTCGGGGTCGAATTTCATCAGCATGGCTGCCGCAGGATTGCTGTTGGACTTCATTTTGAACAGTTTGTACTGCATGATCTCGCCGGACAGCGGAATGGAAACGATACCCGGATCGAGCAGATCTTTCAGGAAACCGGGCGCGAGCGCGACGCCGTGTCCCGCTCGGACCATGAGCAGCTGCGCTCCGACGCTGTTCGTCTGAAGAATGCGCTGCGGAACGAATCCGAATTCCTTTTTCAATGTTTCCCTCAAAAACGCCAAAGAACTCGGGCCGCTGTCTTCGCAGTTCGTGATCAGATACTGATCCCTCAGAATATCCGAAACGGAAGCGTCCGGATACTGCTCCGCGATGGAATGGTCCATGATCAGATTGTTCCCCGACTCGAAAAGCAATCTGGACTCGATTTCACCTTTTTCAAACGCGTCTCCGCAGGTATACAGAGCGATGATCACGTCCAGTTCGCCGGTTCGCATCTTCTCCGTCAGCGTACTGTATTCATATTGAAAGATATCCACCTTGACCGACGGATGCGACTGCAGGAAGGCGGAAAAAAACCGCTCGGTGTTCGCATATTCGTACAGACCGATGCCGATCTTGACGTATCCGGAGAACTCTTCGTCGATGGCGCGGACTCTCCGTTCGGTGTCATTGTAATACTGCTGGATGAATTTCATCCTCTCATAGAAGAACTTTCCGGCTTCCGTCAATGCGACGGAATGAGAGTTCCTCCGGAAAAGTCTGACGCCGAGTTTTTCCTCCAGAGAAGCGATGTACTGGCTGATCGCCGTTTGAGAGACCCCGTGGATGCCAGCGGCCTGCGTGAAATTCAGGCATTCCGCAAGCGTCAGAAAATAGTCGATTTTCTTGCTTCCGATTCCCATATGCCTCACCAATCTAATATTCTCTTCACTTATGATACTAACACAAGAAAAGCGCGCTGTCAAGCCATGAAAGCAGAGTGCGGCCGGGTAAAAAACATGCCGCCCGGCCGGGCGGCATGCTTTCTGCATTGAAAAATCAGTATGTTGAAACAGGATCAATAGACCTCGACTTCAGAAACGAACATCCAGTATCCCTTGGGAATGATGCGGAACTCGACATAGCGTCCCTTCGCGGATTTCTTCAGTTCGCCCGTCACATATGAATTGGCGTCGTTGTCTTCGAAATCGACTGTCCCGAGAGACTCGAATTCTTTCCCGTCGTCGGAAACCAGAACTTCGAATCCGGTCGGAGCGGCGACGCCGCTGCCGATCTTCATGCTGCCGACATACATCACGAATTTTTTGAGGCTCTTCTTCTCGCCGAGATCGACGCGGATGAACGCATAGCCGGCTTCGCCGGTCTTGGGTTCCTGCGTGTTGAAACCGACCCATACGGGATCTGCGTATCCGTCTTCTTCCGGAATCGCGATGCCGTCGGTCAGGGTAACGCCGCCTTCATCCGGATAGGATTCGGCCGCGTTGGGATCCCAGCCCCAGCCCGCGTCGGCTCCGCCCATGCGGAACAGATCGGAACGGGTGTAGGGTTTGTTCAGAGCGAGGTTGCCGCTGTCTCCGGGCTGATCGTCTTCAGAAGGCTCATCAGACACAGGTTCTTCGGAAGACTCCGCGGGCGCGGGTTCTTCGGAAGACTCGGCGGGCGCGGGTTCCTCGGACGATTCAGCGGGGGCGGGTTCTTCGGACGATTCCGCGGGAGCGGGTTCCTCGGAAGACGCTGCGGGAGCAGGTTCTTCAGACGACGCCGCGGGCGCGGGCTCTTCGGAAGATGCGGAAGGCGTGGCCGTCGCGCAGGATACGGCGAAGGCGCAAATGCCGAGCATCATTGCAAGAGCGAGAAGCAATGCGATTTTCTTCATAGTTGACATCTCCCTTGATGGTAACTTTTCCGTGATCTTTCGTCAGAGAATCAATAAACTTCGATCTCGTTCATGAACGTCCAGACGCCGCGGACTTTCACGGTCACGCGAACGTACTGCGCATTGACATTCTCTTCGAGCGAGTAGCCGATCCAGCCAAGCGTGGTGTCCGGTTCGGTCGCTGCTTCAAAGGACTGCTTGCCGAGAGAGACATATTTCTTGCCGTCTTCGGAAACTTCGAACTTTACGGATTCGGGAGCGAGGATTCCGGACGTCGCGCCGAGGAAGGTGTTCATACGGATGACGCTGATGGATTTCACTTCGCCAAGGTCGACGACGAATTTCGCCTCGCCGTCTTTCGTATTGGAATCTTTTCCTTCCTGATAATAGAGGCCGAACCAGTTGTTGTCGTACGTTAGGGAGCTGGAAGCCTTGCCGTCCGTCAGGTCGGCGGAGTAGTCATTGCCGATGGAAGGATTGGTCTTTCCGGTGACTTTGGCGTTGAGCGCGTAGTTCGTGCCGGAAACTTTGGACACATCCGTGCTTGTTTTCACGGTCGCGGGATCTGCGCCGGGATTGTCGCCCTGGCCTTCAGAGGATTCTGCGGGAGCGGGCTCTTCGGACGATTCAGCAGGAGCGGGTTCTTCGGAAGATTCAGCGGGTGCGGGTTCTTCGGAAGATTCGACAGGAGCGGGCTCTTCGGAAGATTCAACGGGTGCAGGCTCTTCGGAGGACGCAGCGGGTGCGGGTTCTTCGGAAGACGCTGCGGGTGCGGAGGACTCCGCGGGAGGATTGGTCGTGCAGGCGGCGAAAGATACGACGCCGAGCAGCATGACGACTGCGAGCAGCAGTGCAAATTTCTTCATGATCATTTCTCCTTCCAGATCTGTTTCATGGAATGTATCTGTCTCTTTTTTTATCGATTGCCGGAAGCGGGCGCATTCGTCCTTTGCGAAAATAAGGAAACACTCCCACTTTTCCTAAACAATATATCACACAGGGCGGCAAAAAGCAATAGATTTGCGTTTTTTTCTGTATGCTTGTTTTCCCTTCTCCTGCAGCGCGTTATTCTATCGGAAAAAGGAGATCTGCAAGCTCGTTCAGCTCCTCCCGCGTCGACGCGGCGTTGATCCTTTCACGCATCTTCGCGCTCCCGGGGGTCAGTCTGCAGTATTTGGAAAGATGCTTCCGCATTTCCAGAAGGGCGCGCGTCCCCTTCTCTTCTTCGAGCATTCGGATCTGGCGCCGGATCAACTCTCTGATTTCCGCGTTGTCCGGAGGCGCGGGCGCATCACGTCCTTCCAGCATGCAGATGATCTCGCGGAACAGCCAGGGACGTCCGTAGGCTCCTCTTCCGACCATGATGCCGTCGCATTCGGTCCCGTCGAACATGTCCTGCGCCGAAGAAGCGGAATCGACATCGCCGTTCCCTATGACGGGGATCGCGAGTTTCCGCTTCACGGCAGCGATGATCTCCCGGTCCGCTTTTCCGGAATACAGCTGCGCTTTCGTCCTGCCGTGAACGAAGACGGCGGAAGCCCCGCTCTGCTCGCAGATCAAAGCGATCTCCGGCGCGTTCGGCGCCCCGTCGTCCCAACCCTTCCGTATTTTGACCGTCACGGGACAGCCGACGGCGGACGAAACCGCGCGTACGATCTTTCCGCACAGTTCCGGCTGTTTCATCAGCGCGCATCCGTCTCCGTTGTTGACCAGTTTCGGCATCGGACAGCCGAAATTCAAATCGATGTATGCCGGACGAAAGGCAGCCTCCACGCGCTTCGCGGCTTCCGCCATGACGTCGGGCTCATGTCCGAACAGCTGGACTGAAGCCGGACGCTCGTCCTCATAGAGCTTCGCAAGACGGTCCGTTTTTTTGTCGCCGTAGCAGATCGCTTTCGAAGAGATCAGTTCCGTACAGACGCCTTCGGCGCCGTAGGAAACGCAGATGCTCCTGAAAGGATGATCCGTGATGTTCGCCATCGGGGCGAGGAACAGTCCGTGTCTGTATTCTGTCGTTCCGATTCTCATCAGTTCACCGTCTTTCCTCCGCCGTTCGCTCCCGCTTTCCGCGCGGCCGCATCCCTGAGGGACGCGAATCTCTCGTCGCCGATCTTCGGAAGGATGGATTCCAGAACTTCTTTCGTTTCCGCAACGAGAGGCATGTCGGCGAAATATGCGCCGTTCAGCGGCATTTCGCCGCTCTGCGCCTCGCCGAAGAAATCGCCCGGCCCGCGCTGCTTCAGATCCGCTTCAGCGATTTTGAATCCGTCGGAAGTGTCCCGCATGATTTCCAGCCTGGCATTGTCCTTCCCGCTTCCGTTCAGAAGGACGCAGAATGATTTCCTCTGCCCGCGTCCGATCCTTCCTCTCAGCTGGTGGAGCTGAGAAAGCCCGAAGCATTCGGCGTTTTCGATCAGCATGACGTTCGCGTTCGGAACGTCAACGCCGACCTCGATGACGGTCGTTGAAACGAGGACCTTCGTTTTCCCTTCCGAAAAGTCTCTCATCGCGTTCGCCTTCTCATTTCCGCTCAGCCGCCCGTGAACAAGGCCGAGCGGGATGTCCGGAAAGACGTTCGTCCGGAGATTCTCGTAATACTGTTCCGCCGCGCTCCGGGAAGAGTCCTCCGACTCTTCGACGAGCGGGCAGATGATATATGCCTGTCCACCGAGGCCGATCTGCCTGCGAATGGACTTGTAGATCCTGTCCCTGTCTTCCGGAAGCAGGATCATGGTCTCGATCGGCTGCCGGCCCGCGGGAAGTTCGTCCAGAACGGAAACGTCGAGGTCCCCGTAAAGGATCAAAGACAGCGAACGCGGGATCGGCGTCGCGGACATGACGAGCATGTGCGCGCGGCTGCGTCCGCCCGACCGCTCGCTCCTTTCCAGCAGCGCGGCGCGCTGACGGACGCCGAACCTGTGCTGTTCGTCGGTCACGACCAGCCCGAGCGAAGAGAACACCACGTCCTCCTGAAGGACCGCGTGCGTTCCGATCAGAACGTCGATGTTTCCCGCCGCAAGACGTTTCTTGATTTCCTTTTTTTCGCTTGCCCTGACGGAAGACGTCAGAAGGGCGACCCGTATTCCGGACGGTTCGAGCCAGCGGGAGATCGTTTTGCAGTGCTGTTCGGCGAGGAGTTCCGTCGGCGCGAGCATGACGCTCTGCATGCCGTTCTGCGCGCATAGTTCCAATGCGGCGGCGGCGATGACCGTTTTCCCGCTTCCGACGTCGCCCTGGACCAGACGCGCCATCGGAAATCCCTTTCCGAGGTCCGAAAAAACCTCCCGGATCACGCGCTTCTGCGCTCCGGTCAGAAGAAACGGCAAACTGTCCGTAAAAGATTTCCCGGAAGAATGAAAAACAGGCGCGGAGAAATGTTCCTTTTCCGCCCGCATGCTGCGCACGGCAAGCTGAAAGACGAGCAGGTCCTCGAACGCTGCCGTCCTCTGCGCTTTTTTCAGCAGTTCGTCCGACTCCGGACGATGGAGCTGGCGAACGGTCTCCTTCTTCGTCAGAAGTCCGTGCGACGCGCGGATGTCTTCGGGAACGGTTTCACGGATCCGGCCGCACAGATGCAGGCATCCCTCGATGGCCGTCCTGATCATGTTCTGGGTCATTCCGGACGTCAGAGGATACACCGGAAGAATCGCCGGAAGCGGATGCGTCCCGTCGGCGGGTTCGATGTCCGGCGTATTGGATTCCGCGCCGTAAAGGCCGACCGTGAACTTCCCGTAAAGGCGGTACTTGCGCCCGGGGCGGATCATCGAACTCAGATAGGTTTTTCCGAAAAACGTCACGCTGACGAGCGCGCTGTCGTCCCTGGCGGACATCCGCACGTACGGGATACCCGTATACGTTTTTCCGATCAGCGGGCGCTCGACGCATGTGACCAGGACCGCATGGACGTTTCCGTCGCCGCACTCGGACAGCGGAACGATCTTTCCGCGGTCCTGGTATTCCCGCGGATATGTATGAAGAAGATCGCCGACCGTATAGATATTCTTTTTTGCAAACAGTTTCGCCTTTTCCGGTCCGATGCCGCGGATGGCGGTCACCGGAGAAGAAAAGGTCATTTCCGGTTTTTCCTTCTTCAGCTGTTTCAAGCGGATTCCTCCCGATGAAATGATGATGCGCCTGTCAATGGAGGGTTACCGGGCTGCCTGTTTCCGCGGACTTGTAAATGGCGAGGATCAGTTCCACGGGTTTGCGTCCTTCGTACAGGTCGATCAGGGGCTTTCTTCCTTCGCGGATGGCGTGGATGACATCCCGGATCTGGCACGCGTGGCCGTCGATGCTGATGGCCGTCGGCGTGGCGAACGAGCCGCCGGTGAACGACGGCTGCAGGACGACGTCCTGGCTGGTATCGTTCAGGATGTCCCAGCGCTCGATGCTGCCCTCATTCAGGACGATCGTCCCCTTGCTTCCGTTCAGTTCCAGCCTGCGCGGATATCCCGGGTATACGGAGGTCGTGGCCTGCACGACGCCGAACGCGCCGCTGTCGAATTCCAGGACCGCGGAAAGCGTGTCTTCCACTTCGATCGCGTGAACAAGCGTCCCTGCAAATGCCGACACGCGTTTGACCGGCCCGGCCAGATAAAGGAGGAGGTCGATCCCGTGGATCCCCTGATTCATCAGCGCGCCGCCCCCGTCGATCGCCCGCGTCCCTCTCCAGGCCGCGCTCTCGTAGTATTGGGGCGAACGGCTGTACTTCATATAGATGTCGGCGCAGACGAGCTTTCCGAGCAGACCGTCTTCCAGTGCTTTTTTCGTCATCGTCACGCCATGCAGGAAACGGTTCTGAGATATCACGGACAACACCGTCCCGTTCCGTTCGCAGGCCTCGGTCATCCGGTCCAGCTGATCCTTCGTGATCGCCATCGGCTTTTCGACGATGATGTGCTTGCCTCCGTCGGACGCAAGAACCGCGGCGTCCGCATGAAAGCCGCTCGGCGTGCAGATATTGACGATGTCGATCTCAGGACACGCGATCATTTCCTCCACGGACGCAAACGCGCGTACGCCGTGCTTCTTGGCGAACGCGTCCGCGGCGTCCTTCCGCACGTCCGCGACGCCGACCAGTTCCGCTTCGTCCGGCATGGAAAATATGGCGTTCGCGTGAAATTCCGCGATGACGCCGCATCCGATGATTCCAAAGCGCATTTTTTTCATAGCATCCTCCGAATCCCGTCC